>JAYUCR010000393.1:0-3483 GCA_043740165.1 Acidobacteriota bacterium
CCGAAGGGGTCCGCGATCCGGCCCCCTCACCGTTCTCCACCACGAACCCTTCGATCCCGTGGCGCGCCGGGCCGACTCCGGTGGCGATGGTCGTCCAGAGCGACGGCGAGGCCGAGGGTTCCATCGAGAGGAGTGTTCCGGACGATCCTTCCCGCACCACCCGGGCGAAATTCGGCATGCGCCCCCGGGCCATCAGAGGCTCGATCACCTGCCAGTCGGCGCCATCCACTCCGAACAGGATCACCCGGCCGGCGGCGGGATCCCTTGGTACCGTTTCTCGTCCAGAACAGCCGGCGAGGAGGAGGACCAGGGCGGCGCAGACGCCCGCACCAGGAGCCGAACGGGGTCGAGGGGGGCGCATCGATGCGGGAGGCACCGGGGCATTATACCGACCGGTGCCGGTGTCCCGGCTTTCTGTCCCGGTTGCAGGACGAACGTCCCCGCCCGGCGGCACAATGGTGATGCCAACCCCGGGGCAACGACAGCGGCATGGATCATGCTGCTCCCACCTTGGACCCGTCCCAACCGGACGCGTCTCAATCAATCAGGAGGAAGGTTCATGGAGCTTCAACAAGGCAGAATCAATGCGGATCCCTGCGCCGCCGTCGCCCCGTCCGCCGGCTGGCGCGCCGGCGCGGCGCTCGCGGCCGTGCTGTTGGTCGCATCCCTGGGCGCGTGCACCGAGTCGATGCGGCAGGCCATGTCGGGCACCCCGGACAACCCGGACGCGCTCTTGACCGCCCTCAAGGGCGACAAGGCCCGCATCGACTCCACGACCGACGCGATGATGAAGAAGATCGACACCTTCAACAAGTCGCGCAAGCCGGGCGATCGCACCGTGCAGTTCAGCGAGATATTCATGGAGGATCTCAGCGGCGAGCAGCGCGACGTCCTCAACAGCCTCCTGTCGCAGGAGCAGGACGTATCCTATAAATCGCTGATCAGCAAGATCATCACCGACCGGGACAACATCCGGGACCTGCAGCAGCAGGTCCTGCAGCTCGAGCAGCGCCTCCCGGACCAGTTCGTGGTGGCCAAGAAGGGCGACAACCACACAATCCTCGCGACCAACTACCTGCTCACCGAAGCGAAGCTGGATCCGACGAAGGCCAAGCAGCTGGTCAGCCAGGTGGACCGGACCGACGAGCTCCTGCCCGGGAACCATGTCTGGTTCTTCTACGACCCGAAGCAGGACACCTTCCGGACCTACGTCACCCAGGGTGAGGCCGGGCAGACGCCGCTCGCGGTGCGCCGGGCTCAGCAGCGCAAGCTGATCCAGGAGCGCGATACCGCCATCACGCAGCGCGACGTGGCCGACACCGCGCGCCAGACCGCCGAAGCGGAGGTATCGCAACTGCAGGATCGCAAGACCCAGCTCGAAAGCGACATCGCCGGGTTGCAGCGCAACAAGGCCGACCTCGAGTCCAACGTCGACCGTCTGTCGAGCGACCTGGCGTTCCGCCAGAATTCGCTCTTCTATCACGCCGAGGCGACCGATTCCCTCACGGAGCGAGGGGTGCTCAGCTCGGTCTTCAAGCACGTCAAGGACGTCAAAGGGCTGAACTACGATGAGTCCCTGGATCTGAGAACCGGCTCTCGGATCACGCTCACCCCCGATACCTTCGGGCTGGAGCGCATCAACCAGGTGAAGCTGCTGCCGGCGATTTACCAGGAAGGGCGCGACTTCAGCATCGATACATCGGACGGCACCGGCGACGCGCACCTGGTCATTCTGGATCCCGACCTGTTCCGCGGGCGCGAAGTCCTGCTGTCGGTCGGCGGCTCTTAAAGCAAAGGCAACACACCGGCTGGACGGCGCCCTCACCCCATCCCCCGTGAGGGCGCCGTCCGGTCTTCACCACACCTCGCAACGCTTTACCGGATTCATCGGCGTGCCCGGAGCGCAGGCGAAGGCCTCCGCGAAAGCCGGGAAATTGGAGACCGCCCCGCGCACGCGGAAGCGGGGCGGCGAATGCGGATCGACCGTGACCAGCATTCGGGCGCGCTCCGGGGTGGCGAGCTCGCACCAGGCCTGCGCGTAACCCAGGAAGAAGAGCTGGTCGTTCGTCATCCCCGGGACCGGTGGCTCCGGCGCGCCGTTTTTCGCCTCCCACTCCTTGTAGGCCCTGTATGACTCCTTGATGCCGCCCAGGTCGGCGATGTTCTCGCCCAAAGTGAGCTTGCCGTTGACCTTCAGCCCCGGCTCGACCTCGTAGCCCGAGTAGAGTGACTCGACGCACTGCGCCCGCTCCTCGAAGCGGGCCACCACACTCGGCTCCCACCACTCGCGCATCTGGCCGGTGCCGTCGAACTTCCTCCCCTGGTCGTCGAATCCATGGGTCAGCTCGTGCCCCATCCCCATCCCGACGCCGCCGTAGTTCATGGCACGCGGAAAGTCGCGGTTGAAGAACGGCGGCTGCATGATCCCCGCCGGGAAGACCATCTCGTTCTCGGTCGGATTGTAGTAGGCGTTGACGGTCGGGGGGGTCATGCCCCATTCCTTGTGATCGACGGGACGCCCGACCTTGTCCTGCTCGCGGCGGAACTCGAAGCGCGCCGCGGCGAGACTGTTGCCGAAGTAGTCACCGGCGCGGATGGTGAGGGCTCCATAGTCCCGCCAGACGTCGGGGTAGCCGATCTTGTTCGTCACCTGGTGCAGCTTCTCCGTGGCGCGCGCGCGGGTGGCGTCGTCCATCCACGCGAGGGTCGGGAAGACGGCCTCGAGCGAGGCTTCGATGCCGCGGATCATCTCGAGCGCGATCGGCTTGCTGTCGCCGGCGAAGCGCCGCTCGACGTAGGCGCGTCCCAGGATCTCGCCCAGGGCCTCGTCGGATGCCTCGACGCAGCGCTTCCAGCGCGGACGGAGCTCCTTCTGGCCGGACAGGATCTTCCCATAGAAGGCGAAGTTCTCCTCGACGAAGGCGCGCGGCAGGTAGTCCGCCGCGCTGTGCACCAGGTGCCAGCGCAGGTAGGCCTGCATCGTGTCGGGGGGTGTTTTCGGCGTCACCGCGGACAGAGCGGCGTAAAACTTCGGCATGGCGACATTGATCTGCGTCTGGCCCGGATAACCGATGGCGTTGACATACTCATCCCAGGGGAGGCCGGGGGCGACGGCCTTAAGTCCGGCGAGGTCCACCTTATTGTAAATCTTGTCCAGCTGGCGGGTTTCGGCGCGCGGCAGCGAGGCCTCGGCGAGCTTGGTCTCGAAAGCCAGGATCGCGGCGGCGTGCCGGTGCGCGTCGCCGGCCGTCTCCCCGAGCAGCTCGAGCATCCGCCCGACATGCGCCTCGTAGTCGCTTCGCATCCCCTTGCTGCGCTCGTCGTCGTTGACGTAATAGTCGCGATCGGGAAGGCCGAGGCCTCCCTGGAAGTACTGCGCGATGGCGGTCTCGGGGTTCTTGAAGTCGGGCAGCGCTCCCGTGGCGAACAGCGCCGCGACCCCGATGGAGTGCAGGTGGCCGGTGGCTGTCATGAGCGTCGGGG
>JAYUCR010000394.1:0-3473 GCA_043740165.1 Acidobacteriota bacterium
GGGGCGTCACGGCACGCTTTGTCCTCGACGGCGCCATCTACGCGGTCCTGACCGGGCTCACCTTCCGCATGCTGTGGCCCGCCGCGTAAGCGCCCGCCGCTACAGGAGCGGCGGACGAGATAGCTCCAGGCCCCGAACGAATCCTTCGAGGTGAAACCGAGGAAGAAGATGTCTTGCGCGATCCCGATCATGTTGGCGCAAATGGAATAAGATGCGGCCAGCGAGGCGCCCGCGTGCCGCCTGTCCTGAGTCGCTGCATGGTCACCCTGCCCAATCTGCTGGTCGCATCTCTCTGCGCGTTCCCCGCGGCCGGCGCCGCCCAGTCCGGCCCCGGAGACCCCGGGGCGGAAACCGCCATAGCACCGCCGCCGATCGAGCGGGTCACGAGCGAGCTGGTGTTGATCGAAACCTACGTCACGGATGCGAAAGGCCGGGCGATCGCGGGCCTGGAGCCGGAGGATTTCGTCCTGACGATCGACGGGCTGGTACGGCCGATCGGGTCGCTCGAGTTCGTGAGCGTCGGCACGGCCACGCCGATGGCCCCCTCCCCCGCGGTCCTCGGGACCCCGGGCTCCCGGCTCCTGAGAAGGCTCGTCCTCTTCTTCGATGACGCCTCCTCGGTGCCCCTGGGGATGGCGGAAGCGAGAAGTGCCGCGGCCGGATTCGTCGCGCAGGATCTGGCGCCCACCGACGAGGTGGCGATCGTCGCGTTCGACGGCAGCGTCCGGATCCTTCACGACTTCACCAGCGACCGTCAGGCACTCGCGCAGGCGATCGAGGAGGACCGCCGGCAGCTGCGGAGTCGCCCGCCCGCGGTCGACTTCGACGGGCAGGCGATGGAGATCTGGAACATCCTGGGCGACGAGCAGGTGCCCAAGGACCTGAGCCTCCGGCAGGCCGCGCGTGTGGCGAACGGATTTGCCGCGCAGGCCGTGGCCACGCTGCGCCGGCTCCTCGCGGCGGTGCGCTCGATGACCGATGCGATGGCAACATTCCCCGGCTACAAGGCGATCGTCCTGCTGGGCGACGGTGTCCCGCAGAACACCGCCGCCGAGTACTTCGAGAGGCTGGGGGGAGATCCGACCGGTGCCGCTCTCCGGCCGCACGGAGGGAGTGCCAATCAGATTGTGCTGGACCGCATCCTGCGGCAGACGCTAGCGACTAACGAATCCAACGATCTGTCGCCGGAGGTGCGGGAGCTGCGGGAGGCGATGGCCGCCGACACGGTGACGCTGGCGACGATCCAGACGATGGGAGGGATCTCCGTCCGTCGCACCGACGAGCTGAAAACCACGACCCGCGACACCGGAGTGGTCTCGGCGTCCACGCGGGACCTGCGCGGCGCCTTGAAAGGGTTCGAGGCCGTCAGCCGGACCTTCTATCTGCTCGGATACGTTCCCGAGGGGCCGCCGGACGGCCGCTACCACGAGGTGACGGTCCGCCTCCGGAAAACCACCGGCAACCTCTCGTGGCGGAGGGGGTTCGTGCGTCTCGATCCGGCCGCCACCCAGGATCGCTCGATTCGGGCCGCGATGGTTCTCCCGGAGATGTATCCGGACCTGGGCCTGGATGTGTCGCTCGTGAACGGCCCCGCCCTGGCCGCGGCCGGGACGCAGGACATCACGCTGCACATAGCGCCCGGCAGAGTCTTCTACCTTCCGGAAGGCGGGCGCCGGACCGCGCGGTTGACGGTCGGAATCATCGCCGTCGATGCGAGCGGCAGCGAGACTCTGCGGGAGGTGCGCGAGGTGCAGGTGCGCATGCAGCCATCCCGCGGCCTGAACCTGGTCTCCCGCGTCCAGCTCCCCGCCGGACGCCAGACGCTCACCGCCGTGGTGGGCGATCGGACCGCCGGCACGACCGGGGCGGCACGCGTCTCGATCGATCCGGAGCCGGCTCCGGACGACACCGTTTTCGGCCTGGCGATCTACTCGCTCGCCGAGGAGAGCCTCTGGATCGATCTTCCGGCCACGTCGGCCGGCACCACCGTCGAGAGCTCGGCGAAGTTCACGATCGGCCCCGCCCTCAAGGGGAGCTTCGCGCCGGGCGAGCCGCTGATCTGCGGCTTCAGGATCAACATCCGACCCGAAGGGGCCGCGCCTTCGTTTCGTGTGGCGGTGCGCAGCGGAGTTGAAATCCTCGGGACATGGGAAGCGACGCCGGCGAAACACCGGCCCGCAGGGACGATGGAAGCGCGACTACCGGTGGACGCACTCCCACCCGGCGACTATGTCGTCGCGGTGCAGGAGATGGTCGAGGGCGTCGCGGTCGATCGCGCCGAGATTGTCCTGAGACTACAGCCTCAGCGGCCAACCCCCAGCATATAGACGAGGAGCAGGATCACCACCACGGTGCCCAGCCCTACCCCCGCACCTCCGCCGTATCCCCAGCGACTGTGGCCGTAGTACCCGCCACCGCCACCCAAAGCCAACACCAGCAGAACAATCAGCAGGATGAACATTGTGCCTCTTCCTTTCAGGTCGTGGAAGCTGACCCCGACCACCGAGGCTACGCCGCAACAGTTGGTGCCTCAATGGGGTCTAACCCTACCCGGACGCTTTGACAAGCGCCGTCACGTTCTGATTAACTCGCCGCACTCCTGAGGAGGATTCACCATGCGCAACAGGTCTTTTTCGGTGGGCGTCGTCTTCGCCGTCGCGTGCCTGCTCAATCTGCCGCTTCATGCCGCCCCGACACCCAAGCCGGGATACCAGGCGTTTATCGTCGGCAACCCGGCGGATGCTCCGCAATCGACGAGCCTGAGCCCCGGGCTGGTGCTGATGGGCGGCGGCCTCGACGTCGACGCCGCGTTCCAGTGGATGTGCCAGCGCGCGGGCGGCGGCGATTTCGTGGTCATCCGGACCACCGGGACCGATGCCTACAATCCTTATATTCAGCAGCTCTGCCCGCAGATGGATTCGGTCGAGACGATCGTCATCACGACCGTCGCCGGCGCGAACTCGCAATATGTCAGCGACCACATCAGCCACGCGGAGGCGCTCTGGATCGCGGGCGGCGATCAGTCAACCTACCTCAGCCTGTGGCGCGGGACGGCGGTGCAGACGGGGGTGAACTATCTCCTCAACGGGAAGGGGGCGCCGGTCGGCGGGACGAGCGCCGGGCTCGCGGTGTTGAGCCAGTTCATCTACACCGGCGCCCTGGGCTCGGTGACCTCCAGCCAGGCGCTCGCCAACCCGTTCCATCGGTATGTCACCCTCGACCGCGACCTCTTCGATTCGGCCCTGGGAATCGACAAGCTCTACGATTCGCATTTCGTGACCCGCGATCGGATGGGCCGGTCGCTTGCCTTCCTGGCGCGCATCGTCGGCAACGGCTGGTCTTCGCAGCCGCGGGGGATCGGCATCGACGAGAACACGGCGATCCTGGTGACACCGAATGGGGCGGGAACGATGGTCGGCACGGGCGCGGCTTACTTCCTGCAGGCCCCGGGACCGGCGCAGGTGCTCGCCGCG
>JAYUCR010000395.1:0-3472 GCA_043740165.1 Acidobacteriota bacterium
CGTTTCTACGTCGAGCTGAAGCCGATCGCCCCCGGCTTCGACCGGAGCGCGATGAAGATCCACGGCATCACCCGCGAACATCTGGAGAAGGAAGGGGTCGAGGCGGCGGAGGGGATGCAGCGGCTGGCGGCATTCGTGGAGCGGATCACGCGCCCGGATGGCGGCCGGGCCGTGTTCGTCGGGCACAACGCCGTCTTCGACTGGTCGTTCATCGCCTACTACTATGAGCGCTTCGGCATGCCGAATCCGTTCGGCTACAAGGGGCTCGACACCAAGTCGCTGGCGATGGGCCGCCTCGGGATCGGCTGGTTCGAGACCGGGAAGGAAAATCTCGAACCGCGGCTGCACCTGCCACCCCAGGATCCCGCCCTGAACCACCGGGCCGACTACGACGCCCACTACCAGGCGCTGATCCTGTGCGCGCTTCTCAACCCTGAGGTGTTTTGAGGAGCGTTTCGAGCCGCTCCTCCAGCCGGCGCGCCTCGGCCGTGCCCGAGTGGATCTCGCCCACATGCACCTCCCGGATCGCTCCCCGGCGATCGATAACGTAGAGCGCCGGCCAGGCGCGATTGTCGAGGGCCTCCCACATTTTCATCTCGTTGTCGAGGACGATCGGGTAGGCCAGGCCGAGCCGCTTCACCTCCCGGCGGACGCTGGCCGGGTCGCGCTCATGGTCGAACTCCGGGGTGTGGACGCCGATCACCCGGACGCCGCGTCCGCCGAACCGCTCGTGCACCGACGCCACCCACGGCAGCGTCCGCAGGCAGTTGATTCAGCCGAAGGTCCAGATGTCGAGCACGACCACCTGGCCGCGCAGGGCGCGCATCGTCAGCGGCGCGGAGTTGATCCAGCCGGCCGCGTCGGCGCGCGGGAACTCGGGGGCCGCGCGCTCGGAGGCCGTGGGCGGGGAGGCGCAGAGCGCGAGGATTCCCAGGAATCCGAGGGGTGCGATCCGCCATCGACTCGACATCGTGGACTAGAATACGCCCGCGGCCGCCGGATGCGCCCGCGAGAATCGTCACGGGAGGGTCCAGGCGATGAGCGAGCATGTCTACAAATCGATCGAGCTGACCGGTTCGTCCAAGAAGAGCGTCGAGGACGCGGTCGAGCGGGCCATCGTCCGCGCCGGCAAGACGGTGCGCAACATGCGCTGGTTCGAGGTGGTGACCACGCGCGGATACATCGAGAAGGGAAAGCTGGCCTACTGGCAGGTGACGATCAAGATCGGGTTCACCCTGGAGGACTGAGGACCGATCGATGGAGCGCCTCCCCGAGTTCGGCATCTGGTACGCCGTCTTCCTGTTCACCCTCACCTTTCACGAGGGGGCGCACGCGCTCGTCGCCTACTGGGGAGGCGACGACACCGCCTACCGCGGCGGGCAGGTCTCGCTCAACCCGCTGCCGCACATCAGGCGCGAGCCGTTCGGGACGGTGCTCGTGCCGCTTCTCACTTTTTTCATGTCCGGCTGGATGATGGGCTGGGCCTCGGCACCCTACGATCGCGCCTGGGGCCTCAGGCACCCTCGACGCCTGGCGGCGATGTCGGCCGCGGGACCGGCGGCGAACCTGATCCTGGCGGTCGTCGCCTTCGTCATCCTCCGGATGCTGCTCGGCAGCGGGTACTTCGTGGCCCCCGAAAGCGTCGGCGTGAGCCACCTGGTCGAGCCTTCGGCCGCGGCGGCCGGGTCGACGTTCGCGGCGCCGCTGGCGCTCCTGCTGTCGGTGGCGCTGAGCCTCAACCTTCTCCTCGGGTTGTTCAACCTGATCCCGCTCCCGCCCCTCGACGGGAGCGGCGTCATGCTGGGGCTGTTCCCGTCCACCATCGGGCGCTTCATGAACGCTTTCGCCGGCAACCCGATGTTCTCGATGATGGGGCTCCTGGTGGCCTGGAGGTTGTTCGACTTCATGTTTCCTCCGGCGTTTTCCTTCATGCTGGCGCTGTTGCACCCGGGGATGGGTTACCGGTGAGCGGCGAAGGGCGCGTGCGTCCGGGCGCAGCCGTCGCCTTCGTGGCCGCGTGGTGCGCCGTCGTCACCTCGGGCCTCGCCGCCGACCCGCCGCGGCCGACGCCGCTGGAGATCGGAGCACGGCTGCCCCCGATCCCGTTCAAGGTGGGGGAGCCGTTCCCGACGATCCCGCTGCCGGCGGCCGATGACGGGCGCAAGGTGTCGATCGCCGACTTCCGCGGCCAGCGGTTGATCGTGCACGTCTTCGCCTCGTGGTGAGCCGGCTGCCGCGAGCACGTGCCCGGGTGGCGCGAGGGAACGAAGCAGGCGGAAGCGGAGGGGCGTTTCCGATCCATCGGGATCGTCGAGGAGCAGCACCCCGACCGCGCGCGCCTGTTCCTGCAGTGGAAGCGGATTCCCTGGCCGGTGCTGGTGGACGCGCTCGATCTGCTGAACGTCCCTTACGTGCCGATCACCCTGCTGATTGACGAGAAGGGGATCATCCGATCGGTCGCGCCGCCGTTCTCGCCGCCTCCGCAGGAGCTCGAGGCGGGGTTCGGGAGCGGTGCGTCGGGGGGCCCCGAGCCGGGGAGCCCCAGGCCTGGCCCGCCCCCCGCGTCCCGGGCTCCAGGCGGCTCGCCGGCTGACGACCTGTTCCTCTGGGGCGGTGCCGGCCGCCTGGGGGACGCGATCGCGGCGTACGAGCGGGAGGTGGCGTCGAAACCCCAGGACGGGGCGGCGCATTTCCGGCTCGGCGTGGCGCTCCGGCGGCGCTACGACTCGGACGCCCGCCAGCCGGGGGATTTCCAGCGGGCCGCGGCCGAGTGGGGGCGCGCTCTCGATCTCGAGCCCAACGATTACATCTGGCGCCGCCGCATCGAGCAATACGGCCCGCGCCTTGACAAACCGTACCCGTTCTACGACTGGGTGGTCGAGGCGCGGCGCGACATCACGGCGCGGGGCGAGACCCCCGTGGCGCTGACGGCGGAGCCGGGCGGCGCCGAGCTGACCGGCCGCGAGGCCTCGTTCACCGCCTCCGCGGCGGGCGGGCAGGAGCCCGATCCGCAGGGCCGGGTCACCCGCGACGCGGGGGCGTTCATTCTCGTCGACGGCGCCATCGTTCCGGCGCGCATCTCCCCCGGCGGCGCCGCCCGGGTGCACCTGACCTTCCGGCCCAATGACGCCACCCGGGCGCACTGGAACAACGAGGCGTCCGATATGGTGGTCTGGATCAATCCGCCCCCCGGTTTCCTGGTCGACAGCCGGAGGCTGACCCTCCCGCGTCCCCGGGAGCCGGTCAGCCACGAGCCCCGGACGATCGAATTCGAGGTGAAGACGCCGCCCGGCGTGCGCGGTACCCTCAACCTGCCGGCCTACGCGCTCTACTACGTGTGCGAAGATGTGAAGGGAACCTGCCTCTACCGGCGGCAGGATCTCAGTCTCAAGCTGGAGATGCAGCCGGCGGCGGCGATCAAGTAAACCCGGACACCAGGTGGCGCGGATGGCGCGGCGCGTGAATCGTCGGG
>JAYUCR010000396.1:0-21036 GCA_043740165.1 Acidobacteriota bacterium
GTTCCGGCTTCAGGACCCGTGAGCTTCGGCCCGCGCCGGGTGCCGCACCCCACCCGACCAGACACCCGGCACGGCGGCCTCGCAGTCGGGGCAGGTCCCGGCTGCGTTCAGGCGATTGGAGAGGATCTGGTAGCCGCGACGGGCGATCAGCACCGCCCCGCAGGCGGAGCAGCGCGTGTCCTCGAGATCCCCGACCCGCCCCGGAAGATTCCCCGCGTAGACGAATCGCAGGCCTTCGCCGCGCGCGATGTCGGCACAGCGCCGCAGCGTCCCGCTGTCCGTGTCCTCGCGGTCGGTCATCCGGTAGTCGCTGTGGAAGCCGGTGAGGTGCCACGGGATGTCGGGGGAGAGGCCGCGGATGAAACGCGCCATGTCGCGCACCTCCTCGGAGGAATCGTTGAACCCGGGGATGAGCAGGGTGACGATCTCGAGCCAGATGCCGCGGCGCCAGACCGACTCGAGGGTGCGCAGGACCGCCGCGAGGGTCCCCCCCAGGGAACGGTAGCGCCGATCGGAGAACGATTTCAGATCGATCTTGTAGAGGTCGATGTGCGGCTGGATGTAGTCGAGGACCCGCTCGGTGCCGTTGCCATTGCTGATGTAGGCGGTGAGCAGCCCCGCCCGGCGGGCCTCGCGGAAGACCGCCACCCCCCATTCCGAAGTGATGAGTGGCTCGTTGTAGGTCGACGCGACGACCGGCGCGCGCTGCTCCAGGGCGAGGCCGACCAACTCACGAGGGAACAGCACGCGCGGCTCCGCCTGCGCCTCGGGATCGCGCAGCGTCTGCGACGTGATCCAGTTCTGGCAGTAGGCGCAGTGATAATCGCAGCCCAGCATGCCGAACGACAGTGCCCGCGACCCGGGAAGGGCGTGAAAAAACGGCTTCTTCTCGATCGGGTCGCACTGCAGCGCGCCGACATAGCCCCAGGGGACTCTCAGCACACCGCCCGCGTTGAAACGGACCTTGCAGACTCCCGGACGGCCCTCCGGGATGGTGCAGCAATGCCCGCAGGCGAAACAGCGGACCGCCTTGTCCGGCAAGCGGTCGTACAGCTCCCCTTCGCGCGTCAATCCGGCCAGAACCTGCGCCAGCGAAGGCGGGGAGGCGGAAAGGGTCATGGCGCCCGCAGTATACGCCGCGGCTCCCCCCGCGCCGCTGGCCGCATTTGTCGCGCCCGATTCCCCGGTGGTTGTGGTATCTTCCGCGCATCGCCGTTGGCAAGATTGGCCCGAAGTCGAAATTCCATTGAGGTCCGCGGAGCGCTCACGCACCATCAGGGGGCCACGTGATCATTCTGACCATCGTTCTCGCCGTGATCTTCATCCTCATGCTGGGGCGCATCCTGCTCGGGCGGCGGCTGGTCGACACGCGCACGATCCTGCTGCACGTCCCGCGCGAACAGGCGTGGGAGACGGTGCAGGATTTCGGGGCGCTGCACAGGCTTCACGGACGCGGCCGTCCGGCGGTCGAGATCACCGAATCGGTCGTCAAGTCCGGGGACGGTCGGCAGCCGGATTCGATCTGCAGGCAGATCGGCCGGTGGAGCGGCCGGCCCTACTGGGTCGAGTTCGAGATCCTCGAAGTCGAGCCACCGCGGCGTCTCGTGGTTCGGCTGCTGCGCGACTCGCTGGGAACCCACCGCGGGGTCTCTTTGCATCGTGGTGTGTTGACCCTGGAACCGGACGGAGCCGGGATGACCAAGCTGACCTGGCGGCTGCACGTCAGGCTGGAGGGGCTTTCGATCCTGCTGGCGCGCTTCCTGTCTCCCGAGCGCATGCAGACGCGCTCGCTCGATCTGGGGCTGCGTTCCATCAAGCTGGCGATTGAAGGCCATGGCCGATCGGATCGGGTGCCGATGCGGGGAATGACCCCCGTCCCGCCACGCCGGAAGCAGGCCGGCTCCGCCCCGCTCCCCCTCGACTTGACCCTCGCCGAACCGGCGCGGACCCTGGACGGCCTTCGCGATCGTCCCTGATCCGGCGTGCTACCATGCCCGCGTCATGTTCACGCCGCGGCGCACGGGAGCGATACTTTTATTCTTGGCGCTGTCGGGCGCCTCGATTCCCGCCGCCGAGCGGACACCCTCCCACCCCCTGCATCCCCGTTCTGTCAACGGTCTCCTCCTCGAGGAAAAGAGCGGACGCGTCGTCGTCTCGCGGGTCCTGGAGGGCAGCCCTGCCGCCGCGGCCGGGTTCCGCGCCGGCGATGTCCTCCTGGTGGTGGACGGGGCCGCTCTCCTCGACCTCGCCGCCATCTCCCCGGTCGAAGTCATGAAAATGATCGATCGAGCGCGCCCCCCGGTAGCTCGCCTGGTGGTCGGTCGAGGCGACAGCACCCTCGGCATGAGCCTGCCGATCGGGGTCGCCGCCTCGCCCCCCTCCGCCTCGCCGCAGGGAGAGATCGCGGTCGGACAGATCGCCCCGGCCTTCACGGCGAAGGACATGCAGGGGCGCGAGCTGTCGCTGGAGGCGCTGCGAGGCCGGCCGGTCCTGATCGATTTCTGGGCCTCCTGGTGCCCCCCCTGCCGCGACGCGGTCGTGGTTCTCCGAAGGCTCGCCGACCAGTACGGGGATCGCCTGGCGATCATCGGCGTCAGCCTCGACGAGGATCCGCGCGCCTTCGAGGCCTTCGTTTACAACCATCACCTCCCCGGGTTCCAGGTGCACGACGGCGGACCGTTCGGCCCGATCAGCGTGCTCTATGGCGCGCCGGCGGCATCGATTCCCTACTCGGTGCTGATCGACTCCGACGGAAAGGTCCTGGAGATCGGCCACTCGCTGACCCATCAGGAGACCGCCATCGCGCGTGTCACCGGACCGGCCGCCTCCGATCGCAGCGCCCCGTAAGAGCCCGGCTGCGCCGGAGGGAGAATGGCATGCAGGACACCACTTGATCCGCCGCTCGCTTCCCTGGCTCTTCGCCTCTCTCTGGCTGGCCGTGACCCAGGGTTCCCTGGCCGCCGGCCAGCTCGACGATCCCCTTCCGATCCGGAACCAGCTCCCGCTGAGCCTGCCGTTCCTCGAACAGACGCCGCGCTCCGCCTACCTCCTGCCCGCCGGGGCGGTGTGTGTCGCGCTCACGATGGATTACGAGAGCACCCTGATCGCCAGCGACGGGATCCTGGATCGCTATCGCGCGGACGACTTCATGACGCTCGACGGGCTGGTCAGCAAGCCGGTGGTCGAGCAGACGGCCGCGGCCTCCCCTTCGGGCAATGCCTACTACGTGGACGGAGAGACCCTCCGTGCCGTCGTCGATGTCCGGGTCGGCATCGCCCGGCGGTTCGAAGCGGGGATGGAGATACCTCTTCTCCTCCACACGGCAGGGTTCATGGATCCGCTCATCGACTCCTTCCACAGCACCCTGGGGCTCCCGGACGGGGGGCGCGGATGGTTCGCTCGCGACCAGTCCGTCGTCGCGTACGCCGACCACGGGGACATCCTTTATGTAGATGACGCACAGGGCGGGGTCCGGCCGGGCGATCTGTCGCTGTCGGGTCGCGGGACGCTCGCCCAGGACCGGGAGGGACGGGCCAGCCTCGCGGGCGCCATCACCCTGAAACTACCGACCGGCAGGGCGGACAGGCTGGATGGCAGCGGCTCCGTCGACCTGGGCGCCGGGCTTCAGGCCTCCTGGCGCCTGGATCGTTCGACCTGGCACGCCGGCTATCAATACACCCGCCTGGGCGGGTGGTCCCTGGAGCCTTCCATGAGCCTGCGCGACCGCCAGAGCTTTTCCGGCGCTTATGTCTTCCGGCTCAACCCCCGGGCGTCGATCATCGGCCAGATTCTCGGCACCTTCGGGCCCTTTCCGCACCGTGACGACGGCGATCTGGGAGAGCCGGCACTCGAACTGGCCGCCGGGATGCGGCACGCCGGCCCCCACCACCTCCAGATCGAATGGGCCCTCCTGGAGAGCCTCTCGAACCCCCTGAATATCCCTGACGTGGGGTTCCATTTCGGGCTGACCTACGCACGGCCACCCGCCGGCGGATGATCTCGCAAACTAAGGCATTCACCCGAGTTGCGAGGAGCAGGGCGGAGGGGGGAGCCGGTCCCGGCTCTCCGGGGTATCCCCGAGTTCGATTCCATTTCATTATGAAAAAGGTTGTCTCATCCAGGTATCGTCCGTATAATTCCCGCATTCCAACTTTTAACTGGCTCCTCCCAATAGTCGGGGGTTTACCTTAAAGCAGCCTGCGCGGGAGAGAAAGGCGGTACCACGATGGAACCACTCGACAAGGCCGCCATCGGCGAGCGAATCAAGCGGTTGCGCAAGTCGCGAGGTCTGCGGCAATGGCAGATGGCGCAATTACTCGGTGCGACGCAGCCGGCGGTTCACAAGTATGAGAACGGCATCATGCCGGAAGTGAAGCGCCTCCTCGAAATCGCCCGGATCGGGAACACCTCAATCGAATGGATCCTGACCGGGAGGCACTGGGACAACGGCTCGCCCGACATGGACCGGATGGATTCGGAGGTCTGCGATCTGGCGCAGCAGCTGCAAACCTTCAGCCCCGAGGAGCGGCGCGCGATCGGCTCCGCCCTGGAGGTGCTCCACTCGACCGGGCGTGAGCTGCGCGAAGCCGTCGGCCGCGATCCACGGGATCTGAGCGATGCGGATCTGGGACGACAACTGCGGGCCCTCGAAGCCCACGTGCTGGGGCCCCTGATGGCGGCGCTGGGCGTTTACGATGCCGTGGTCACGACTCTCGCCCGCTCCCGCGTCCGCGAGCTGCACGGATTCTCCCAGACGGAGACCAAGAGCCGCCGGACGGACGAGACCAAGATGTCCGGGCCGGTCCTGCAGAAAAGCGCCGGCTGACAGACAGCGGTTTTTTGACTCGCGATCCGGCGTCGGCGTAGCATCCGCTCGTGAGTCTTTTCGATCCACCCAAAGCCCCGGCGGCGCCACCCCCCCTCGCCGAGCGCATGCGTCCCGGGACGATCGAAGACATCCTCGGCCAGGACGACCTGATCGCCCCAGGGAGCGCTCTGCGGTCCGCCCTCGATCGCAACCGCCTCGCCTCGATGATCCTCTGGGGGCCGCCGGGGTCCGGGAAAACGACCCTGGCCCGCCTCGTCGCCCGGTCCGCCGGCCTGCGGTTCGTCGCCTTCAGCGCCGTTCTCTCCGGCATCAAGGAAGTGAAAGAGGTGATGGCAGCCGCCGAGCGCGAGCACCGCGCCGACGGACGGCCGACCCTGTTGTTCATCGATGAGATCCACCGCTTCAACCGGGCCCAGCAGGACGCGTTCCTGCCGCATGTCGAGCAAGGCACCATCCTCCTGATCGGGGCCACGACCGAAAACCCCTCCTTCGCCGTCAACGCCGCCCTTCTGTCGCGCTGCGCCGTCCAAGTCCTGAAAGCGTTGTCCGAGGAGCATCTCGTCTCCCTGCTGCGCCGCGCCCTGAACGATCCGCGCGGCCTCCAAGAGCAGAATCTGGCGATCGCCGACGCGGAGCTGCGCCTGATGGCGGCTCGCGCCGGGGGCGACGCCCGCCGGGCGCTCAACGCGCTCGAGGCGGTCTCGATGATCGTGGCGGGTCGGATCGGCGCCTCCGAGGGTACGGTGACCAGTCCTGTAAGTCGGCAGGACGTCGATCGGGCGCTGGCACGCGCCACGCTCCTCTACGACAAGGCGGGAGAGGAGCACTTCAACCTCATCTCCGCCCTGCACAAGTCACTGCGGAACAGCGACGCTGACGCGGCGCTCTACTGGCTGGCGCGCATGCTGGAGTCGGGCGAGGATCCCCTCTACGTCGCGCGACGCATGATCCGATTCGCCAGCGAGGACGTCGGCAACGCCGACCCCGGCGCCCTCCGGGTGGCGCTGTCGGCGCGCGACGCGTTCGTTTCGCTCGGCATGCCGGAGGGAGCGCTGGCGCTGGCGCAGGCCGCCATCTACCTGGCGGCCACGCCCAAGAGCAATTCCGTGTACGAAGCCTACGGGAGGGTGCTCGAGGAGCTGCGCCGGGGCGGGGCCGCTCCGGTCCCCCTGGCGCTGCGCAATGCGCCGACGGCGCTGATGCGCGATCTCGGCCACGGCCGGGACGACGCCTACGCCCACGACGAACCGGAAGGGACCGCCGACCTCGAATGCCTGCCGGAGCGGCTGCGCGGGCGTCGCTTTTACCAGCCGAACTTTATCGGGCATGAGCGCGCCCTGGGGGAGAGGCTGCAGGAAATGGAAAACCGGCGCGCGAAGAAGGCGGCCGGGGCGACTAAGCCGTCGCCACGCTCGGCGAGGACGGACGAATGAGCCTCCAGGTCGCATCCTTCTCGGGACAGGTGTCGCACATCGGCATGATGGCGCCGGCGCCCACCTGCCGCTCCGTGTTCCGCCCGTCCAGCTGGCAGGCCGCGCACCGGTAGGTGCCGGCGATCCGGCACCGCTCTCCGCTCTTCCATGTCTTCGATGAATTCACCCGATCACCCTGTCACGCCGCCCTTCGGCGCTCGGACACACTCCTGGCGGCATCATAGCCGATCCGCCCCGGTTCAAAAAAATTGAGGGGTGACAAACGTCACCCCTCGCAAAATGTTTTCGAAGCGCCGGTTCAGCGCTTCGATTTCTTCTTCCCTTTCTTCTTCGCGGCCTTCTTCTTTTTCGGAATGACAGCTCACCTCCTTTCTTCGTGGCGTTCGAGATCGCATCCGGCGCGTCGAGCCGGCTCCGAGCCCTCTGGCGCGCGGCGCTCACGCGAGCGCGTGCCCGGGGTCGGAATCGGGACGGAAAAATAGCGGAATGAAAAGAATCGATCGGTTGGCGATGAAGTCTGTGAGAGCGAACGATGAATTGTCGCAATCATTATGCGCGAATTATTAGCATGACGATCTGACACTGTCAATAGACCGGAGCGCGCGGAAACTTTTTTCAACGCGATCGAGAGACCGCGAGGCGGCGGCTCCGATCAGGCGGGACCGGTGGCGATGCGCGCGCGGCCGCGCGGCACAGCACCGCCGCGCAACGTGATCACGTCGACGCGGGGACGGCACAAGAAGCGGATCGGAAGCCCGCACCACCCGAGACCGCGGCTGACATGGAGTCGCGCGCCGCCGCCGACGTCGAACCACCCTTCCACGTAGGGCCGCGTGCCGGCCGGCAACAGCGGCGCGCCGAGAATCGGCAGGCGCACCTGGCCGCCGTGCGTGTGGCCCGCGAGCACCAGGTCGATATCCCAGTGGCCGAGATCGCCGACGATCTCCGGGCTGTGCGTCACCAGGATCGACAGATCGCGTCGCGAGACCGCCGCCATGGCGCGCTTCAGACTGTCGTGTCCGGTCACCGGATCGTCGATCCCGGCGATCAGGATCGTTCCCGACGGGGTCGTCACCCTCTGGCTGGCATTTTCCAGGAGCGTGAAGCCGGATTGCGCCACCACCTCGGGTCCCCAGCTTTCGGCGATTCCCGAGTCATGATCGTGATTCCCGAACACCACGAATCGTCCGCGTCGTGCCCGAAGGGCGGAGAGAAACTCCCGCAACCCTTCGGGATGGGACCCGGTGCGCACCAGGTCACCCGAGATGACGATGAGATCCGGACGGGCGGTGTTGACGGCATCGATCGCCCGCCGCTCGCGCGCACCCAGGCGCTCGACGTGGATGTCGCTCAAGTGCACCAGGGTGAGATCGGGGGCGGCGGAACGCCAGACCGGCACATATTCAAGGCTGTGCTCCACTTCGACCTCGTCCGGTTCGACCAGCGCGGCGTCGACCACGATCAGGGATCCGGAGAGAAGGCAGAGAGCGGCGGCCAGCGCGGGCCAGGAAGGCGAGGGGTTTTGCGGGATCGTCCGATCGTCCATCGACCGCAATATAAAGATGATGGAGCGCCGGGGCCACCTTTCCCGGGCTTGACCCGGAAAGGCATATCGCGATACCTTCTCCCCCGTCACGCCATCAGGGGCCTGTTCTTGCCCCCCCTTCGGGAACGGCCGTAACCATTGACTGACGAACGCCGACCCGGCCCTGTCCGGCACCCCGTTCACGGGGAAGACCGATCGGGCCCGGCCCACCACCAGCCGACAGATATACGCGGGGTGCATCCCGTGGCCGAACAGGTGTCTTCCGGTCATGCGGCCGATCCGGCGCCCGGAAACGGCTCGACGCCGCCCGGGGAACAGCCCGGCGGCCCCGCGGGGCGATCCCGCCACCGGCGGCGCGGCCGTCGCTGGCGCCGCGGGCGCGATCGGAATGGTCAGCCCGCCGCGCCGCAGCAGCAGGGCGGGCGCCCCCAGGGCGGCGCTCCCTCGCATCCCGGCCATGGAGCGGCGCGTCACGAGATCGGAGCCGGCGGATCGCCCGCGGAGCGCGCTCCCACACCGGCCCCCGCCGCCACCCCGATCGAAGCGCACGGCGTGCTCGAGCTGATGAACGACGGCAGCGGATTCCTCCGCCAGCCGCAGCGCAACTACCGGCCCTCTCCCGACGATGTGTTCGTGCCGCGCGACCTGCTGGCGCCTTTCGCCGCCTCCGGACCGGCGAGCACCGGGACCGGCATCGAGGGCACCGAGATCCAGGGGATCGCCGCTCCGCCCGGGCGCGGCCCCGGCGGACACGGGGGGCGAGGGCACGGTCACGAGGACCAACATGCGCGCCGGCCGATGCGCGGCGGCCCGACCGGTACGTCACCGCGCCTCACGGAGATCCAGAAGCTCAACGGCCTCGATCCCGCCGAGTTCGCGCAACGCCGTCCCTTCTCGACGCTCACGTCGATCGACCCGTTCGAGCAGATTCGCCTCGAGACCGACCCGGGCGAGATCTCGATGCGGGTCATCGATATCCTGACGCCCATCGGCAAGGGACAGCGCTGCCTCATCGTGGCGCCGCCGCGCGCCGGGAAGACGACCCTGCTGCAGAAGATCGCGGCCGCCATCACCCGCAACCATCCCGAGATCCACCTCGTCGTCCTGCTCGTGGACGAGCGGCCCGAGGAAGTGACCGACATGAAGCGCAACGTCCGTGGCGAGGTGATCGCCTCCTCCAGCGACGACATGGCGCGGCATCACGTGTCGGTGTCGCGCATCGTGCTGGAGCGCGCCCGTCGGCTGGTCGAGGTCGGGCACGACGTGGTCATCCTGCTCGACTCGCTGACCCGGCTGGCGCGCGCCCATAACGCCGCCACGCCCGGAACCGGCCGCACCCTCTCCGGCGGTCTCGACGCCCGCACCATGGAGCAGCCGCGGCGGCTGTTCGGTGCGGCGCGCAAGGCGGAAGAGGGGGGCAGCCTGACGGTCATCGCCACCGCGCTGGTCGACACCGGATCGCGGATGGACGACGTCATCTTTCAGGAGTTCAAGGGCACCGGGAACATGGAGCTGGTCCTCGATCGGGACCTGTTCGAGCAGCGCATCTATCCCGCGGTCGACATCGCTCGCTCGGGGACGCGCAAGGAAGAGAAGCTCTTTTCAAAAGAGGACCTGCCGCGCATCCACCGCCTGCGGCGCGCCCTGTTCGACATGAAGGCGCGAGACGCCATGTCCAAGCTGATCGAGAAACTGGCGAAATACCCCACCAACGCCGCCTTCCTGAAGGTCCTCGACGGCTAGAAGGCCGCGTCCGCCGCGGCCCGGGGTTCCCTACAGATTGTTCAGGTAGTTCTGGAGGCGGCGGCGCTCGCCCGGCTCGATGCGCACGAATTGAAGAGCCGCCTCGAAGGGAAAGACGGGGTGCGGTGTCTTGCTCTCCACGCAGCGGAGCACGACGGCATCGACACCGATGGGCATCGGATCGCGCAGATCGCCACCGACCAGGGTCAGGATAAGGTGCAGGCGGGTAGACGCCTCGAGCCGCGCCGTCGCGGCGCAGCAGGCTCCGCCGACCCCCACGTCCACCGTCATCAACTTCAGATCGGCGGGCAAGCCGTCGCCGGAGACGATCCGCACCTCGAGGCGCGCCAGGAAACGGTGATGGACTCTCTTCTCCGCGCCGACGCTCACGGACGGCATGCTACCACGGCTCGACGGCGGCGCTCCCTTCCCCTTCAGCGCTTGAAGTGGAACGGGATGCTGGTCACCACGACGCCCGGACGGAACAGGAGCGCTCCCTTGATGAGGAAGGCCGACTGGTTGTGGAACAGGCCCTCCCACCAATGGGCGGTGACGAACTCCGGCAGCACCACGGTCACCATCTCGTTCCGCCGGCGTCCGTGCATCAGATCGTCGATGTGATCGACGAGGGGGCTGATCAGGGAGCGGTAGGGCGAGTCGAGGACGCGCAGCGGGACGCCGCCCCCCCAGGTCTTCCACTGCTCCCGGATCTGATCGGCCCGCTTCGGATCGAGACCGATGTGCACCGCCTCCACCTCGTGCGCTATCGACTTGGCGTATCGAACGGCGTAGACCGTCGCGCGGTTCACCGCCGAGATCGGGACGATCGCGGTGTGCCGGATCGGCCGCTCCGGCTCCATCTCCACGAGCGACAGCTGCGACCGGACGTAAAAGTAGTGACGGTGCGTCCGCAGGAACCCCACCACGAGGATCGGGATGAGCACGATGACGATCCAGGCGCCGTGGGTGAACTTGGTGCTGGCGATCACCAGGAGGGCGACGAAGGTCGCGGTGGCGCCGGCGGCGTTGACCGCGGCGTGCAGCCGGAAGCGGCCGTCGCGCTCCCGGAGGTGCCGCACCACCATCCCCATCTGCGACAGGGTGAAGGCGAGGAAGACGCCGACGGCGTACAGGGGGATGAGAGCGTGCGTTTCACCACCGAAGGAGATGATCAGGATGCCGGCCGCGGTCGAGAGGATCAGGATCCCGTTCGAGAAGACGAGACGGTCCCCGAGCGTGGCCAGCTGTCGCGGCAGGAATCGATCGTTGGCCAGGATGGAGGAGAGGCGCGGAAAATCGGCGAACGCGGTGTTGGCTGCGACCAGCAGGATGCCCGCCGTCACCGTCTGCAGAAGGTAGTAGGCCGGCCCGGTTCCGAAGATCGCCCGGCCGAGCTGCGAGATGACCGTCTGCCCGGCGCCGGGAACGACGCCGTAGGCGTGCGCCAGCCAGGTGATCCCGATGAAAAACGATCCGAGAATCCCGCCCATGATGAGGAGCGTCGTGGCGGCGTTGCGGGATTCGGGCGGCTTGAACGCCTGGACGCCGTTGCTGATCGCCTCGATCCCCGTCAGCGCGGCGCAGCCCGACGAGAAGGCCCGCATCAGCAGGAACAACGTGAGCGTGTGGGTCACCTCGGGCCCCACGGCATGAGGTGATTCGATCGGGGGCAGCCCGTGCGCCGATCGCCAGAGCCCGACCAGGATGAGCGAGCCGAGCGAGGCGATGAAGAGATAGGTTGGAACGGCGAAGATCCGCCCCGACTCCCGGACCCCGCGCAGGTTGCCGATCATGATGAGGCCGACGAAGAGCAGCCCCATCGCCACCTTGTGATCGAGCAGCGCCGGAATCGCCGAGGTGATCGCGGCGACACCCGCCGCCGCCGACACGGCGACGGTCAGGACGTAATCGATGAGCAGCGCTGCCGCGGCCACCAGGCCCGGCATCGTGCCCAGGTTCTCCCGCGCGACGATGTAGGAGCCGCCGCCGTCCGGGTAGGCGTGGACCGTCTGCCGGTAGGAGGCGACCAACAGCCCCAGGAGCAGCGCAATGAGGGCGGCGATCGGCAGCGAGTAGTGCAGCGCCGCCACGCCGGCCGTGGTCAGGACCAGCAGGATTTCCTCGGTCGCGTAGGCCACCGACGACAGCGCGTCGGAGGAGAAGACGGCGAGCGCCAGCGGGATGCTGAGCCGCTGCTCGTGCACCCGCTCGGAGTCGATCGGGGATCCCAGGAGCCAGCGCTTCCAGCTCATCTCAGCGCACGAACCAGTAGACGACCGGGGCCACGGCGATCCGGTACCAGGCGAAGGGACGCAGGGTGCCGCGGCTGAGCAGCGCCACGAATCCGCGCACGGCGGCCCAGGCGGCGAGGAACGAGACGAGGAACCCGACGGCGAAGGGCAGGGCGTCGGCCGGCTGCAGCAGCGCGCGGCTCTTGAACAGTTCGAAAAAGGTGGCGGCGGTGAGCACCGGCACCGCCGCGAGGAACGAATAGGAGGCCGCGGTGCGGCGATCCAGCCCGCATAGCATGCCGCCGACGATCGTCGCCGCAGCGCGCGACACCCCGGGCCAGAGCGCCAGGCATTGACACAGCCCGATGATCGCCGCCTGCCGGTAATCCAGGTCGTCGAGGCTTAGGGTGCGGTGCGCGATCAGGAAATGCTCCACCAGGAGCAGCACGATCCCCCCGACGAACCACGCCCCGGCCACCGTCACGGGGCCCCACAGGCGCGCCTTGATCAGATCGTGCAGCAGGTAGCCGGCGAAAAGCGCCGGCAGTGTCGTGATCCCGAGCAGGGCGCAGCCGCGCACCCCCGAGAACCGGCTCCCGGCCGGAGGCATGAGGAGGCCGATGAATCGGCGGCGCTCGACCACGACCACGGCCAGGATGGCGCCCAGCTGGATGAAGATCTCGAAAGTCGCCTGCTTGGCTCCCTCGAACCCGAGAAGGCGTCCGGCGACGATCAGGTGGCCCGTGGACGATACCGGAAGAAATTCGGTCACACCCTCGACAACACCGAGGATGACGGCGATCAGCAGCAGGTTCATGGGCGCGGAGAGTACCCTCACGGGGGGCGGGGTTGCAAGCCGCGCGGGGTCGGCCGCGTGGGGCCGGGATCAGCGGGCCGGCGGGGCGCCCGGGGCCGGCCGCGCGGGGCGTTCGGGAGGTGGCAGGGGGCCCGATTCCATCTCCTTGACCCCTGTCACCTCGACGAGAACGCCGTGCCAGGCGACCGGCCGGCCGGCCGGATCGCGGATCAGGACCGCCTCGTCCCGGAACCATCGCGTGTTGCCGCTGCGATCGAGCAGCCGGTACTCGGTGCGCACGAACCCGCGCCCCTTCTTTCCCTCCTCGGACTGATCGATGACCGCCTGCAGATCGTCGGGATGAACCAGCTTGAAGTAGAGATCGGGGTCATCGATCCATTCGCGGGCCGAGTAGCCGAGTATCGGCTCGGCCTGAGGCCCGACGTAAAACGAGCGATACGGGAAATCGACCTCGCAGGTGTAGACGATGGCCGGAATATCCCGGATGAGACTCTGCAGGCGGCCGTCGGTTTCCGCCAGCCGGTTCAGCAGGCGGCCGGTCTGGAGCGCCACCGAGGAGGCGCCCGCGACATAGGTGGCGAGCCGCCGCTCCCACGACGTCCAGACGTGCGGCTTCGGTGTCGTGAGGATCAACAGGCCGAAACTCTCGCCGCCGCCGAGAAGCGGGACGTACGCGATGCTCCCGATGTTGAGGGCTTTCCGCGCCTCGGGGTTGACGCGCCGGTCGCGGGCGGCGTCCTTGATCAAAATCGTCTTCCGGTCGCGCAGCGCCGCGTGCGCCGCCTGACCGCGGTGGAGATTGAACCTCGCCCGGGGAGCGTCCGCGCGGTGGCGTCCGGAGCTCACGATCCCGAACAGATTCTTCCGTCCCCGATCGACCAGCGCGAGGTGCGCCGTCGGAACGCCGACCACCTGCACCGCCGTCTCGACGATGGTCTTGAGGGTGGAATGCTCGTCGTGCAGCGCCGCCACATCGGCGGCGAGCCGGCAGAGGCGATCCAGGCGCCGCGCCAAATCGCGCTCCCCGATCCCTTCGGGGGTCCGGGTCTGACGGGACGTACTTGGCACTGCACCCCTCCTCCCGGCACACCGTGCCGGGCGCGGGCGGCGATGTCCGTCCTTCTACCGTGACCCCGCCCCGGTGTCAACAAGCAATCACCGGGAAAAGCAATGGACCGCCCCCCGGGCTGAAGGCACACCCTTGACGCTGGGAAGTTTTGACCGTACAGGCTTCGGGCGACGCCGCGGTGCTCCGCAGAAAGCGGGGCGATCTCGCTTTCCCTGCAGCCTTCGGAAGCTCCCTCCTCCGAAGGCGGGTAGGGTGCCGGGGAGGCGGCGGCGACGCCCCGGCAGGCGGGGTCGTCCCGCCACCTGCAGTCCAGCCTGCCGCCGCCAGTCGCCGGTTGACAGTCCCCCACCACGCGGTCTATACCGTGCGCCTCATGCGCAGGAGCCGCGTCATGCCGCTGTCCCTCGCCGTTCTTCTGCTGTCCGCCGCGGGACCGCATCACGCTGCGGAGCCCACGCTGACCCTGGAGCGGGTGGCCCGCTTCCCGCCTCCGGGAACGCGGATCCCGGGCGGCTTCCGGTTCACCCACGACGGCAAAGCTCTCTACTACCTCGGTTACGAGGGGGCCGGAGACTCCCGATCCCTCATTCGTGAAGCGGTCGCTTCCGGCAAGCGGGAGGTGGTGGGCCGGCCGCCGGCCGCCGCCACGGCGGCGGCGCTGACGCGCGAGGAGATCCTGCGCCGCGAGCGGTTGCGGATCCAGGAGCAGGGGATCACGCAGTTCGTCCTGGCGGAATCGGCCGATCGCGTCGTCTACGCCTACGGCGGCGATCTGTACCTGGCGCAGCCGGGTGGTGAGCCGCGCCGGCTGACGACGACCGACGCGGTCGAGCTCGATCCGCAGCTGTCGCCCGACGGGAGCCGGCTGGGCTTCGTGCGCGACGGCGAGCTGTACGCCATGGAGATCGCCACCGGACGCGAGACCCGTCTCACAACCGGGGCCAGGGAGGGGGTGACCCACGGGCTCGCGGAGTACATCGCTCAGGAAGAGATGGATCGCCCGCGCGGCTACTGGTGGTCGCCCGACAGCGCGCTCCTCGCCTACACCGAGGTCGACGAGACCGGCATCCCGGTCTACCCGATCGTGCACCAGGGGCAGCCGCAGTGGGAGGTGGAGAACCACCGCTACCCGTTCGCCGGCGGGCCGAACGCCCGGGTGCGGCTCGGGATGATACCGGTCGCGGGGGGCGACACGACCTGGCTCCCGCTCGACGATGTGGTGGGGAACGATTTCTACCTGGCGCGCGTGCGGTTCGCCCCGGATGGCGCGCTTCTGGCGCAGGTGGAGAGCCGCGACCAGAAAACCCTTCGCCTGCTGCGCTTCGCCCCCGGGACCCTGGCTCGCGCCACCCTGCTCGAGGAGAGGGATCCCTCCTGGATCGATCTCACCGATGACCTCCGGCCGCTGCGCGACGGCCGGTTCGTCTGGTCCGGCGTGCGAAAAGGCTTCCGGCATCTCGAGCTGCGCGCCGCGGACGGCAAACTCGAGCGCCCCCTCACCTCCGGCGACTGGCCGGTCGACGCCGTCGAAGAGGTGGACGAGGGCCGCGGCCTGGTCTACTTCACCGCCGGGCGTGAAGACCCGCTGCAGGCGCAGCTGTACCGCGTTCCTCTCTCGGGGGGATCCCCCGAGCGGGTCACGCGCGAGGAAGGCTTCCACGCGATCACCCTGTCACCCGATGGCGCGGTCTTCGTGGACATCCACGACACTACCGCAACGCCGCCGCGTGTGCTGCTCAAGGAGCCGGGGGGCGGGACGATCAGGGTTCTCGCCGCCAACGATGATCCCGAGGTGAAGTCTCTGGGGCTCCTTCCGCCGCGGTTCGTGACACTCAAGGCGAGCGACGGGAGCACGCTGCACGGGGCCCTCTACACCCCCCGGACGATGGTGCCGGGACGCCGTTATCCGGCCCTCGTGCGGGTCTATGGCGGCCCGACGGCGCAGGAGGTGAAAAACTCCTGGGAGCTGACGCGCGATCTCAGGGCGCAGCATCTCACCGAGAGCGGGTACGTCGTCTTCCGCCTGGACAACCGCGGCACGCCGCGTCGCGGCCACGCCTTCGCGGCCGCGCTGGACCGGCATCTCGGATCCGTCGAGGTGGAGGATCAGATCGCCGGCGGCCGTTACCTGGCCGCGCTCCCCTATGTCGACGGCCACCGGATCGGGATCTACGGCTGGTCGTATGGCGGGTACATGGCGGCGCTCTGCCTGCTGAAGGCCCCGGAGGTCTTCCGCGCCGCGGTCGCGGGTGCGCCGGTCACCGACTGGGACGGATACGACACGCATTACACGGAACGTTACATGGGAAGGCCTCAGGACAATCCCGAGGGCTACCGCGCGGCCTCGCTCATCCCCCTGGCGCCGCAATTGAAGGGCCGGCTGCTCATCATCCACGGCCAGGTGGACGAAAACGTTCACTTCCGGCATACGGCGCGCTTCGTGCAGGCCCTCAACGCCGCGCACCGGGAATACGACCTCATGATCTTCCCCGAGGAGCGCCATCTCCCCCGCCGCGCCGAGGATCGACAGTACCTCGAGCAGCGCCTCATCGAGCACTTCGACGCGGCGCTGGCCCCCCGAAAATAATCGGGGCCGCCCCCGTTTCCGGGAGGCGGCCCCATGGCACTTCGTTTCGGACAGCTGCCGTTCAGGCCTTGCGAACGTTCGCCGCCGCGGGGCCTTTCTGGCCCTGCTGAATCTCGAATTCGACCGTTTCACCTTCCTGGAGCGTTCGGAATCCCTGCGATTGAATCGCGGTGTGGTGGACGAAGACATCCTTGCTCCCGTCCTCCGGGGTGATAAAACCGTATCCCTTAGCGTCGTTGAACCACTTGACCTTACCTTTGGGCATGTCTACCGAACCTCCAGTGAAGCATGAGAGCCCGGACCGGCCGACGCCACCGCTGGCGCGCATACCCCATATCCTGTCGCCGGGCGTCCCATGGGATGGGAGCATTCTCCATGAAATATCAATCCGGTGTCTAGCGGGTCCCTGAAAAATTCCTGCGACGCCTGAAGAGAAGATAGGTGAGGGGTCCGGAGGCGAAAACCATCAAATCAAAGACGGTCCGCTTGAGATTGAAAACCCCGTCCGGTGCGACACGCTGCGCTATCACGAACAGCGTGATCACGAACGTCGGCACCATCATCAGGAAGAGCCCGGCGCGGCCCAGCGGGATGCGGAAGGTCGATGAGCCCGGCGCCGCGGCCGGCCGGGCGCGCAGCTTGAGAAGCGCGGCGCAGATCAGCACGTAGGCCAGCACCTGGACGAGCGAGAAGAGCCCCGTCAGCTCGGTGAACCGGGCGCGGCTCAGGGCGGAGAGAATCACTCCCCCGACGACGATCGACACCACCGGGGTCCCCCACCGCCGGCTGACCCGGCCGAACATCGGCGGGAAGAGTCCATCCTCCGCCAGCACCATCGGCAGGCGCGACTGGCCGAGGATGGTCACCATCAGCAGGCAGACGTTGCTGATCAGGCCGCCGAAGGTCATCGCCGCCGCGAGCCACGGCCCGCCGACGGCTCCCGCCACGACCGAGAAGTGGGCCTCGGTCCAGCCCTTCCAATTGCCGGTGGCGGCGAGCCCGACGACGGTCGGGATGAGATAGCTCAGCACCGCCATTGGCACCGCGATCCCCAGGGCGATCGGAAAGGCGCGCGACGGGTTCTCCACCTCTTCGGCGTTGGTGGTCATCTTCTCGTACCCGGAGTAGAGCCAGATGGCGATCAGCAGACCGTCGCCGAACGCATGCATCATGGTCTTGTCGGGGTCGGTGAACGGGACGAGCGGGTTGTAGCGCCACTGCAGAAGCCCCAGCAGGGTCATCGCGAGGAACGGCAGGAAGATGAGGACCGTCAGGACGACCGACGTGGTGCCAACCAGGCGGATCCCGAGACAGTTCATCAGGGTCGTCGCCCAGATCAGAAGAAGCGCCGCGGCCCAGCGCCATCCGCCATCGAGCCCCGGGATGAACATGCGGAGGTAGTTCGCGAACAGCACCGCGAAGGCGGCGTTGGTCGCCAGGTTGGCCAGCCAGACCAGCCAGCCCGCCTGGTAGCCGACGAAGTCGCCGAACGCCATCCGCGCCCAGCGGTAGTAGCCGCCCTCCACCGGGTGCGCCGCGGAGAGCTCGGCGCAGGTGAGCGACAAGGGGATCGACCAGAGGACCGGCAGGGCGAGCATGACGAAGATCGACAGGCCGGGGCCGGTGGCGGAAATCATCTCCTCCAACCCGTAGGCCCCGCTGCAGATGACGGAGTAGGTCAGGAAGACGAGATGAAAGGTGCTGGCGCGGCGCGGGGCCGCGGACACCGACGGCCGGTCCGCCATGGCCGGGACTTTAGGAGCCTGTCCGAGTATTTGCAAGGGCCCATGCCAATACTCGGACAGGCTCCTAGACGGGGGCTTCGGCCCGCGTCAAGGACGCTGGTGTACCCGGTGCGTCTTCGGGGGCGGGGCGGCCGCCGGGTGGGCGCCACCTCGGACGATGACCGTGGCGCACCCTTCAAAGGGAACTCCCTGCCGGAGACCGGCGACGCAGACCTGGGCCGCCTCGCCATCCGGGACCAGGGCGACGCGCTCCATCAGGCTCTGTCGATCCCCGTCGAGTGTTGCGCACTGACCGTCGGAGGGCAGATTGAACTTGAAGGTCACCACGTCGCCGTGCGACTTGCGATCCATGAGGTTCTCGCTGATCCCCCGCTCGGAGGACGAACCGGGCGACGGATCGGGGCACGGCAATGAGCCCGGATCGGGGTAGGTGCGGTCGTCGGTGGCGTCGTGCAGCGCATCGGCGCGGGAGATCCAGGTCCGCCCGATCGAGCCGGGCCGGATGGTCGTGCCCCCGCCCGCTCCGCAGCCTTGGCGGATCGTGCAGCTCATGGTGAACGGAGAGCCTCCCGTCCCGAGTCGCAGCGTCGCCGGGCTGGGCGTGCAGAACGCCTCGAGCCGGTTCTCGTCGACCGCACCAGCGTGGCACGAGCCGAGCGCGCAGGTGTCACCCGTCGTGCAGGGGTCGCCGTCGTCGCAGGGACGATTGTTGGGCGTGTGGCTGCACTGGCAGGTAGCCGGATCGGTCAAATCGTCGGTGCAGGGATTGCCGTCGTCGCAGGGGACGGCGATGCTCGTGCCGCGACAGGCCGCATGACCGGCGCTGTCCAGGGTGCAGAGGTCATTGACGGTGCAGGCGTTGAGATCGTCGCAGTCGCTCTCCAGGCTCGGATGGTACTGGCAGCCGATGCCGGCGTGCTGGCAGGTCCCGACCTCGCAGGGATTCCCCCGGTCACAGACGACGCTTTGGTGGTAGCAGCCACCCGCCGTATTGCAAAGATCATCCGTGCAGAGGTTGTGATCGTCGCAGTCAACCGCTCCCGTCCCGACGCACTGGCCGTTGACGCAGGAGTCCACGCGCGTGCAGTTGTTGTGATCGTCGCAGCGGGTGCCGCCGAGCGGCGTGTGCCGGCATTCCCCCGATGGCGCGGCGCAGAAATCCTGCGTGCAGTCGTTGCCGTCGTCGCAGGTGAGAGGGGTGTGCACGCAGCCCGCGGAGGGATCGCAGTTGTCGGCGGTGCACGGGTCGCCATCGTCGCAGTTCAACGGCTGGCCACCGGCGCAGACCCCCGCCGCGCAAGCGCTTCCCGTGACACAGACCCCCGCCACGGTGGCGCAGGCCTCGCCATCCGGCCGCGGACTGTGGGAGCAGGCCCTGTTGGGACAGGTATCGTCGGTGCAGGAATTGTTGTCGTTGCAGGGAATGGTGAAGACACCCAGGCAGCCGCCTCGGACGCACTGGCTCAGGGTGCAGCTTCCGGGGGGCGTGCAGTCACCTGGTACGGAAGTCGGGATGCAGTATCCCGGTACGGTGCACAAACTGACGGTGCAGGTTCCCCCCTGGGGGCAGAGGTTCTGGTCGAGGAAATAATGGCAATACGGCGGCTCGAATGGGATGCAGGTGGCTCTCCCGCACGGCAGATCGCTGCAATCCCTCGGCCCGGTCGGCACGCAGTTTCCCCCCTGGCAGGAGTCGCCCACCGTGCAGCCGTTCCCATCATCGCAAGCGCCCGGAATGTTGTCGCGCCGGCAGGCGCCGGTCGCGGGGTCGCAGCTATCGGTGGTGCAGGCGTTCCCGTCCTGGCAGTCGACCGGCGGGAAGCGGCAAAGGCCGGTGACGGGGTCGCAGACATCGGAGGTGCAGAGATCTCCATCGGAGCAGCTCCGGGGGGTTCCTGCACAGCGGACTGAGCCGTCCGCGCCTTCGGCGCAAACCTCACCCGTGGTGCACAGATCGCCATCGTCGCAGGTCGCCCCGATGGCGAGCGGCGCGCCGGTGCAGTTCCCACGGATGTCGCAGATCTCGTCCTTGGTACAGGGGTCGCCGTCGTCGCATGCCGCGCCCGCGCTCATCGCCTGCCCGATGCAGAGACTGCTGGCGCAGCGGTCGCCCGCCGTGCAGGGGTCCCCGTCATTGCACGCCGTCCCGTCCGCAGCAGGGATCGAGTCGCAACTCGGGGAGCCGAAGGGCCCTGGAAAACACCTCTCAGTCGTGCAGGAGTTGCCATCGTCGGCACAGACCAGCGGATCGTGGCGGCAGGTACCCGTCGCGGTATCGCACGCATCGACGGTGCAGCCGTTGCCATCGTTGCAGTCGGGGCAGGCGAGCGCGGACGACGGGTCTTCGGCCGCGGAGATGGCTGGCGTGACCCCCATGATGATCAACAAGAAGAGCGCCGAGGCGAGGCCGAACCAGATGGAAAGACCGACGGGAAACCGGGGCCGCTGCATCATGGCATCCCCCCTTGGAGGGCGAACGAGCTGGCCCGAAAGGACCGCGGAACAGGTGTCCGGAATATGCCCCGACCCGGGAAACCTGTCAACTGGAATCGCCGCCACGGGGCGGATGCGGCTCAGGGGGTGCGGAGCGCCCGCAGCGCGTCGCGCGTCAGGAGGCGCGCCATCTCCTTGCGCCAGCGGACGGTGAAGTCGGTGTTGTCGACCGGCTTCGCTTTCGGGAAGGCGAGCCGGGAGGCGGCGTCGATCGCCTCCTCGGTCAGCGGCCGCCCGATCAGGGCCTGCTGCGCCTCCGTGGCCTCGAGAGGCGCCGAGGCCACCGCCCCTAACCAGACGCTCGCCTCCGCCACGTCGTCACCCTCGAAGCGGAGGCAGGCGGCGACACCGAGCACCGGGAAATCGAATGCTTCGCGGCGCCGCAGCTTGCGATACGAGGAGCGCCAGCCGCCGGCGGGCGGCAGGGCAATCGCGGTCATCAGCTCATCGGGGCGCTTGGCCAGGTACTGGATGCCGTCGCGATTGAAGAGTTCCTTCGCCTCGAGGGTCCGTTCGCCTCTGCTTGAGACGAGCGTCAGCCGCG
>JAYUCR010000397.1:0-21031 GCA_043740165.1 Acidobacteriota bacterium
GAAATCAAAATTATCAGCATAAATTGCGCGAAGAGAATCAGCAGTCGATTCATCGAGCTCCGCCGGGCCCCGGTGACTGCTCCCGTCCGCCAGGATCGACGGCCTTCTCGCCGCTCAGCGTGTTCAGCCGCTGCTTCAGTTCCGGCTGGTCCGGATTCAATCTGAGGGATTCGCGAAAAGCGCGGACAGCCTCGTCGGGCATCCCGAGCTTGAGGTCGATCTCCCCGAGGAGCTCCTGAAGTCCGGCCTCGCTCGGAAGGCGCTGGATCGCCGTGCGTATCAGATCCAGCGCCTCGCGCTCACGCGATTGATCGAGGAGCCATCTTCCCAGGTTGAGGTACGCGGGGACGTAGAGCGGATTGATCTGTAATGCGCGGCGCATTTCGCTCTCCCCTTCTTTCGCGTTCCCGCGTTTCAACAGGGCCAGCCCCAGGTTGTGGTGCACGTCGGCATACCCCGGATCCAGGGCAGCCGCCTTGCGGTAGGCGGCGATTTCGTCCTCGGGGCGGCCGAGCCGTCCGAAAACCGCCCCGAGATTGTTGAACGCGGAGGCGTAGGAGGGATCGATGACCGTAGCGCGCTCGAGCTCCTGGCGCGCCTCCTCCAGCCGGCCACCCAGATAGAGCAGCCCTCCGAAATTGGTGCGGACGGCGGCATTGTCCGGGTCGCGGCGAAGGGCATTGCGGAACTGCGTCTCGGCGGCCTTCATGTCGCCGCGATCCTCGTAAACCAGGGCGAGGTTGCTGTAGGAGCCCGCGAAACTGGCGTCGGCGGCGATGGCCCGATGAAACGCCTCGATCGCCGGTTCGATTTGTTTCCGGTTCTTCAGGATGACGCCGATGTTGTTGTAGGCCTCGGCGTAGTCCGGGTCGATCGCGACCACCTTCCGAAATTGCTCCAGCGCCTCGTCGGTCCGCCCCAGCCGGTCAAAGAGGATGCCGAGGCTGTTGCGGGCGTCGGCGAAATTGGGCTCGTATTCCAGCGCGCGCCGGAAGTGCGTCTCCGCCCCGGCCGTGTCTCCCTGATCGAGCGCCATGTTGCCGAGCAGATTCTCAGCCTCCTTGGAACGGGGCTGCCGCTTCATGTGCTCATCGAGGGCCCGTGTCGCGGCGGCGTAGTCCTTCTTCTTGTAGTACGCGCGCGCCATGTTCAGGCGGGCGATCGTCAGGTCCTCGGAAGCCGCGACGGCCTTTTCGAACTCCCCCAGGGCGTCATCGTAGCGGCCCTGGCCGAGCAGGATGGTGCCGCGGTTATTGTGCGTGTTCGCCGTCTCCCCCGCCAGGTACCCGAGAGATCGGAGTTTTTCGATCCGCTCCGCGTCACCGGCAGCGTCGGGGCTCGCGCCCGACGGCGCCGGGGGGACGCCGCCCGCCGAGGAGCTGGAGCCGGGAGGCATTTCGGGTGGCGCCGCCTCCGGCCCCGCGGCGACCCTGGCCGGCGCCCCGGTCGCCGCCGGGTTGGCGGGGTTCTCCCATGATGGAATGTAGGCTTCGGGATGCTCCTTCAGGAATTCCGGGGCGAACGCCTCGGTGATCGGCCGCCCGTCCATGTCCTCGCCCACGGGCAAGCCGTACAGGCGCAACAGGGTGGGGGTGATGTCGAGCACGGAGGCCTCATCCAGCTCGACCCCGCGCCGGAATTCCGGGCCGTGCAGCACGAGAATCCCGTACTTACGATGCCAGTCCGCCGCGGCCCCGTACCCGATGCGCGACTCGGTGAGCGGACGATTTTCGCCGGTCCTGAATCCATGGTCGGAGAGCACCATCACCGTGGTCGGATGGATCCCTTCCAGAAGTCGACCCAATGCGGCGTCGGCCTGGACGTAGTATTCATCCACGACCCTCCCGAAGCGCTGCCGGGATTCGGCGTCGATGCCCTGCAGCGGCGGCGGCGCATAGGGCATGAACAGGTGCGCCGCCGTGTCGGTGCCCTCGAAATAGACCGCGGTGAAGTCGGTGTCATAGCGCGCCTCGAGCGCCAGTGCCACCCTCTCGTAGGTCCTGCCCGAGGCCAGAAGCGTCTTGAAGTTCTCGACCAGCCGGCTCTGATTTTCCGGCAGCGAGCTCGGATCCGGAGGCATCCGCATGAAGGGCGTCAGATCCTGCATCAGGATGTTTTCCGGCGTCACGGTCAGCGATGTCACCAGCGCGTCCGCCTCGGGGGGCGAAACCTTGCCTTCGCGCGCCCCGCCGTCGACGGCGCGCGCGCCGAACAGCTGGTACGCGACCCGGTCGGAGACCACGAACCCGTTCACCTGCTCGGCGGGATAAGTCGCCCACCACCCGACGATTCCGACCCTCACCCCGCGCTCTCCGAGCATGTTCCAGATCGCCTTGACGCGGCGCTGCGTCGCGCTGACCGGGACGCGCTCCCCTTCCCGCTCGGTGTTGGCCACGAAGTCCAGAATGCCGTGGCGCGCCGGCACCACTCCCGTCGCGATGCTGGTCCAGATGACCGGCGAAAGCATCGGATTGATGCTGCGCAGCCGGGCCCGAACCCCCTCGTGGACGAGCCGGGCAAGATGCGGCATCCGGCCGCTGCTCATCAACGGGTCGATGATGTTCCAGTCGGCGCCGTCCAGGCCGACGAGGAGCACCTTTCCCAGGGCGCCCCCGCGCGTCGCCGTCAGGGGGGTCCCGTTGTCGGCCCGGATGCGGACCCCCGGAACCTCGCACGACAGGAGGACCAGCCCCGCCTCCCGGAAGCGATCCCCCAGGGTGCGGCTGAGCGCCGCCTGGAGCTCCTCGGTGTGCGTCCCGGAGATATCCGCATAGCTGGCCGCCGCCAGGGCGCCACGGATCGCCTCCAGGACCCATCGGCTGATGGCGTCGCCTTCCAGGCGCGGTCCGAGGGTCCGGTGCACCTCGATCAGCCGCTCCGGATCGACGCGGTAGCGCAGGGTCACCGAGGTTTCAACTTCGGTCCCTTCGCGCGTGGCGAGCGGCCGGCGGGAGCCGCCCAGGGAAATATCGAGGGTCGCTGAACGGACGGCGTAGAGGCTGATCCGGAACAGCCCCGGCGGGGCGAGGTGCCATCCCTCGGGCACGATGCGCGGCGAGATGAGGCCGAGCCGTGAATCCAGAACGGCAGCCCGGCCGTCGTCTTCGGTGCGGCGCAGGCCGGCTCCGAGCCAGACGCATAAAAACAGCAGGAGGACGCCGGCGGCCATACGGCGTCGTCTCAGCACCTCCGGTGTCATGGGCCGGGTGGCGAGCGGAACCCGATCAGGTCCCTTCGGACCAACTGGCGAGGTAAGCGGTCTGCTCGGAGGTGAGCGTGTCGATGGTCACTCCCATGCTCGCGAGCTTCAACCGGGCGATCTCGCGGTCGATGACCAGAGGGACGGTATGGACCTTCTTCGCGAGGGTCTTCCCTTCCCGCACCAGGTATTCGGCCGACAGCGCCTGATTGGCGAACGACATGTCCATGACGGCCGCGGGATGCCCTTCGGCGGCCGCCAGGTTGATGAGGCGCCCCTCGCCGAGCAGGTTGATGCGGCGGCCATTCTTGAGCCGGTACTGATCGACGTCGGCGCGCAGCCGCTCCTTCTTGTTGCCGGACAGCGCGTCGAGCGCCGGGATGTCGATCTCGACGTTGAAGTGGCCCGAGTTGGCGATCACCGCACCGTCCTTCATGACCTCGAAATGCTCGCGCCGCAGGACGTGCTTGTTGCCGGTCAGGGTGATGAAGATGTCGCCGAGCTTCGCGGCCTCCTGCATCGGCATCACCGAGTAGCCGTCCATCACGGCCTCGATCGCCTTCACCGGCTCGATCTCGGTCACGATGACGTGCGCGCCGAGGCCCGCGGCGCGCTGCGCCACTCCCCGCCCGCACCAGCCGTAGCCGACGACCACGACCCTGCTGCCGGCGATCAGAAGGTTGGTCGCGCGGATGATCCCGTCGAGCGTGCTCTGCCCGGTGCCGTAGCGATTGTCGAAAAAGTGCTTGGTCATGGCGTCATTGACGGCGACGATCGGGTAGGCCAGCACGCCGTCGTTGGCCATGCTCGTGAGGCGCACGACTCCGGTCGTGGTCTCTTCGGTCCCGGCGAAGACGTTGGTCATCAGGTCGCGCTTCTTGGAGTGCAGCACGCTCACCAGATCGGCGCCGTCGTCCATCGTCATGTGCGGCCCAAACGCGATGGTGGCGAGGATGTGCTTGTAGTAGGTGTCGTTGTCCTCGCCCTTGATCGCGAAGGTCGAGATGCCGTAGACATCGACCAGCGCCGCGGCCACGTCATCCTGCGTGGACAGCGGGTTGCTGGCGCACAGACGCACGTCGGCGCCGCCGGCCGCGAGTGTGCGGGCCAGGTTGGCGGTTTCGGAGGTGACGTGCAGGCACGCCGCGAGTCGCAGCCCCTTGAGCGGCTGCTCCTTGACAAAGCGCTCGCGGATGCTCCGCAGCACGGGCATCTGGGCATCGGCCCATTCGATGCGCGTTTTCCCCAGCGCCGCCTGCCCCAGATCCTTCACTTCGAATTCCTTCGGTCGTGCCACCATCCCCTCCCTGAGCGTCTTCAGCTCGCCAAGCCTGCGGCCCGGCGGAGCGCCTCGGCCTTGTCCGTGTTTTCCCAGGTGAATCCCGGCCCGCTCCGGCCGAAGTGCCCGAAGGCTGCGGTCGGCAGATAGATCGGCCGGCGCAGATTGAGCGAGTCGATGATCTCCTTCGGTTTCAGGCCGAAATGCGCCCGGATCAGCTCCACCACCATTTCGTCCGGCACCCGCCCGCTGCCGAACGTGTCGGCCATGACCGACACCGGGTCGGCGACCCCGATGGCATAAGCCAGCTGGATCTGGACCCGATCCGCCAGGCCGCCGGCGACGACGTTCTTGGCGATGTAGCGCGCCATGTACGCCGCCGACCGATCGACCTTCGTCGGATCCTTCCCCGAAAAGGCCCCTCCGCCGTGCGGCGCGTATCCGCCGTAGGTGTCGACGATGATCTTCCGCCCGGTCACCCCGGTGTCGCCCTGAGGCCCGCCGATCACGAAGCGACCGGTGGGGTTGATGTGGATCTTGGTGCGCGCGTCGCGCAGGCCCTCGGGGATGACCGGCTGGATCACCTTCGCCTCGATGTCGCGGCGCAGATCCTCGGTCTTCACCTTTTCCGCGTGCTGCGTCGACACGACGATCGCCTCCACCCGCACGGGCCGGCCGCTGTCGTATTCGATGGTCACCTGCGACTTGCCGTCCGGCCGCAGGTACGGAAGGGCGCCGCTGCGCCTGGCCTCCGACAGCTTCTGCACCAGGCGGTGCGCCAGCTGGATCGGCATCGGCATCAGCTCGGGGGTCTCGCGGCAGGCATAGCCGAACATCATCCCCTGATCTCCCGCGCCGCCGGTGTCGACACCCATGGCGATGTCGGGAGACTGTTTGTTGATCATCGTCATGACGCTGCAGGTGTCGCTGTCGAAGCCGTACTTGGCGCGCGTATAACCGACATCGCGGATGGTCTTGCGCACGACCGCCTGGATGTCCGGGGTGGCGCGCGTCGTCAGCTCGCCGGCGACCACGGCCACGCCGGTGGTGACCAGGGTCTCGATCGCGACCCGGGAGGTCGGGTCGCTCTTCAGCACTTCATCCAGGATGGCATCCGAAATCTGGTCGGCGATCTTGTCCGGATGCCCTTCCGTGACCGATTCGGATGTGAACAGGTACCGGCCCTTGCTCATGCTCAACTCCTCCGCCCGCCGCACCAGGCGGTGGGATCGTGTCCAGAAGATAAGGTCGGATGAAAGAGGTCAGGATACGGGAGGACGCCGCCTCCGTCAACGAAATCTTACGGAACCCTTGCCGAGCAGCCCCTCCAGCGCGAGCGTCAGATCGCGGCAGGGGGAGACCTTGAGCGCCCCGGCGGCCCGGAGCGTGGCGCGGAACGCCGTCGGGCGGGTCACTTCGACGTAGACGGGACAGGGACCGGGCCGCTCGCGCAACAGGTCCCGGACCCGCTCGACCGTGGCGGCGTCCGTGGCGGCGTCCGCCAGGGTCAGGAACACCTCCCGCGCCTTTTTCTCCTCCGCCTCCTCGAGGGGCAGGATGGCGTCGGCGATCAGGCGCCGCCTGTCGTCGTCGATCTCCACGGTGCCGGTGAGGAGGAGCGGCCGGTCCTCCTCGATCAGCGAACGGTAGCGGCCATAGGCCTCGGGGAAAACGATCACCTCGACCGAGCCTTCGAGATCGGCCAGGTTGAACACCGCCATCGAATCGCCCTTGCGGGTGCGCCGGCGCTTGAGCGCCGAGACGATCCCGGCCAGGGTGGCGGGGCCCGGCTGCCGCACCTCCCCCAGGGTCGCCGTCGTGTGGCTGACCAGCCCCCGGAAGCGCGGCGCTTCGTCCTGCAGCGGGTGGCCGCTGAGGTAGAAGCCGAGGGTTTCCTTCTCGCGGATCAGGAGCTCGGTCGTCGGCCATTCCGGCAGGGCGGCGGGCGGGGCGTCCACCGGGGCGCCGCGCGGGCCTCCGAACAACCCGCCCTGCCCGCTGTCACGGTCGAGCTTCATCTTCTGGGCCGACTCCATCGCCGCGTCCACCCCGGCGCACAGCGCGGCGCGGGTCGACCCCATGCCGTCGAGGGCCCCCGCCTTGACCAGCGACTCGAGAACGCGCTTGTTCACCGTGCGCAGATCGACCTCGCGGCACAGCGCCGAGAGGGACGCGATCCCTCCCATCCGCTCCCGCGCCTCCAGCACCAGCTGCACCGCCCCTTCCCCGACGTTCTTGACCGCTCCCAGCCCGAAGCGAATCCCCTCGGACTCGACGCCGAAGTCGATCCCGGAGCGGTTCAGATCCGGCCGCAGCACCGCGATACCCATGGCCCGGCAGGCGCCGATGTACTTGACGATGTTGTCGGTGTTCTCCTTCTCGGAGGTCAGCAGCGACGCCATGAAGTGCCGCGGGTGGTGGGCCTTGAGCCAGGCCGTCTGGTAGGCGACCAGGGCGTAGGCCGTGCTGTGCGCCTTGTTGAACCCGTACCCGGCGAAGTACTCCATGAGCTCGAAGATGGTCTTCGCTTCCTTGTCGTGGATCCCGCGCGCCTTGGCCCCGGCGACGAACTTGTCGCGCTGCGCCGCCATGACGTCGCGCTTCTTCTTCCCCATGGCGCGCCGCAGCAGGTCGGCTTCGCCCAGCGAGAACCCGGCGAGCTGCGAGGCGATCTGCATCACCTGCTCCTGGTAGACGATGACCCCGTAGGTGACGCCCAGGATGCTCTCGAGCTGCGGCGCGATGTATTCGATCGGCTTGCGCCCGTGCCGGCGTTCGACGTAGTCGTCGATCATCCCCGACCCGATCGGCCCCGGACGGAACAGCGCGTTGAGGGCGATCAGGTCCTCGAACCGGTCAGGCTTGAGCTTGCGCAGGATGTCCTTCATGCCCGACGACTCGAACTGGAACACGCCGTCGGTCCTGGCCGCGGCGAACAGGGCGTAGGTGTCGGCATCGTCCAGCGGCAGGGACTCCATGTCGGGCCCGCTGCCGGTGTCGCGGCGCAGGCGGGCCACGCAATCGTGGATCAGCGTCAGCGTCTTGAGCCCGAGGAAGTCCATCTTCAGGAGGCCGATCGAGCCGATTTCGTCCATGGCGTACTGCGTGACGATCTCGTTGTCCCGCGTGCGTCCCAGCGGCGAGTACTCGACGATCGGGCGGGGCGAGATGACCACCCCGGCGGCGTGCACCGAGGCGTGCCGGGTCAGGCCTTCCAGGCGGCGCGACACGTCGAGCAGCTGCCGGAACCGGTCCTCCTTCTCGTACAGCTGCTTGAGCTGCGGGGACTGCTGCAGCGCCTTGTCGATCGTCATCTCGAGCTCGGCCGGGATCATCTTGGCGATCCGATCGCAGTCGCCGTACGGGATGTCGAGGCCGCGCCCGGCGTCCCGGATCACCGCCTTCGCCCCCATGGTGGCGAAGGTGATGATCTGCGCCACATTGTCCCGGCCGTACTTGTCGCGGACGTAGTCGATCACCTGGCCGCGGCCGCGGATGCAGAAATCGATGTCGATGTCGGGCATGGTGATCCGCTCGGGGTTCAGGAAGCGCTCGAACAGGAGATCGTATTCGAGCGGATCAACGTCGGTGATCCGCAGGCAGTAGGCCACCAGCGAGCCGGCGGCGGAGCCGCGCCCCGGCCCGACCGGGATGCCGTGGTCCCGCGCGTACTTGATGAAGTCCCAGACGATCAGGAAATAGCCGGGGAACCCCATTCGAAGAACCATGTCGATCTCGCTCGCGAGCCGGGCGCGGTAGGCGTCGAGCGGCACGCGCAGCCGACCCTGGCTCTCGAGCCTCTGCCAGTGCGGCATCCGCGCCTCGAACCCCTGCTGCGTCACGCGCCGGAAGAACTCCTCGGTCGTCGTGCCGTCCGGCACCTGGAAATGGGGCAGGAGGTTGCCGCCCTTCTCCAGCTTCAGATTGCAGCGCTCGGCCACGCGCAGGGTGTTCTCCACCGCCTCCGGAAGCTCGCGAAACAGCTGGCGCATCTCCTCCGGGGACTTGAAGTAATGCTCCTGCGTGAAGCGCATCCTCTCGGCGTCCTTCACCGTTTTCCCGGTCTGGATGCAGATCAGGATGTCGTGCGCGAAATGATCCTCCTTGTGGAGGAAGTGGCAGTCGTTGGTGGCCAGAAGCGGGATGTCGAGGCGCTTCCCGATGTCGATGAGGACCGGGTTGACCGCCTTCTCCTCCGGCAGCCCCTGGTCCTGGATCTCGAGGAAGAAGTTCCCGGCGCCGAAGATCTCGCGATACTCCCCCGCCACGTCCCGGGCGCGGCCCGGATTCCCGTTCATGATCAGCTGCGGGATCTCGCCGCCCAGGCAGGTGGAGGTGCCGATGAGCCCCGCCGCGTGGCGCGCCAGGATGTCGCGATCGATCCGCGGCCGGTAGTAGTAGCCCTCGAGAAAGCCGGCGGTCGAGAGCTTCATCAAGTTGTGGTACCCCTCCTGATCCCGCGCCAGCAGCAGGAGGTGGTAGTAAGGCTTCCGGCCCGGTCCGCTGGGGGTGCGATCGGTGCGGCTCCCCGGGGCGATGTAGCTCTCGCAGCCGAGGATCGGCTTGATCCCCTTCTCCGCCGCCGCATCGAAGAACGGGATCGCGCCGAACAGGTTGCCGTGATCGGTGATTGCCAGCGCCGGCATCCCGAACCGCACCGCCTGCTCGACCATCTCTTCCAGGCGCTGCGCCCCATCGAGGAGGGAATACTGCGAGTGGTTGTGGAGGTGGACGAAGCTTTCGGCGCTGGCCATCACCCTACTCCCACTCGATGGTGGCCGGGGGCTTGCTGCTGATGTCGTAGACGACGCGGTTGATGCCGCGCACCTCGTTCACGATGCGCAACGAGACGCGCGCCAGGAATTCGTGCGGCAGCCTGGCCCAGTCGGCGGTCATGAAGTCGTCGGTGGTGACGGCGCGGATCGCCGCGACGTTCTCGTAGGTCCGGCCATCCCCCATCACGCCGACCGACTTGACCGGCAGGAGCACAACGAACGCCTGCGCGGTCGCGTCGTACAGCGACGCGGCCCGCAGCTCGGCGATGAAGATCGCGTCGGCGCGGCGCAGGAGATCGAGACGCGGGCGTGTCACCTCGCCGAGGATCCGCACCGCCAGCCCCGGCCCGGGAAACGGGTGCCGCATCACGAGATCCTTCGCCAGGCCCAGCTCCAGCCCGACGCGGCGGACCTCGTCCTTGAACAGATCGCGCAGCGGCTCCACCAGCTTGAGGCGCATCGCTTTGGGGAGGCCGCCGACGTTGTGGTGCGTCTTGATGACCGCCGAGGGGCCCTTGAAGGAGGTCGATTCGATCCGATCGGGATAAAGGGTCCCCTGCGCCAGGAACTCGACCGGCCCGAGCGTCCTGGCCTCCTTGTCGAACACCTCGATGAAGACCCGGCCGATGGCGCGGCGCTTGGCCTCCGGATCCTCGACCCCCGAGAGCGCGGTGAGAAAGGCGTCGGCGGCCTCGACGCGCCGGACCGCCAGGTGGTACCCGGTGGAAAAGGCGCGCACCACCTCGTCCCCCTCGTCCTGGCGCAGCAGGCCGTTGTCGATGAACAGACAGGTGAGGCGATCGCCGATGGCGCGGTGGATCAGGAGGGCCGCCACGGCCGAGTCGACGCCGCCCGAAAGCCCGGCGACCACGCGCCCCGCTCCGACCGTCTCCTGCACTTCGCGCACCGCCTCCTCGATGAACGAGCTGATCTTCCAGTCCCCGGAGCAGCCACAGACGGCGTGCAGGAACGACCCCAGGATCTCGCGCCCATGGATCGTGTGCGACACCTCGGGATGGAACTGGATGGCGTACAGCCGGCGCCGCGCATCCACCATGGCGGCGCAGGCGGCGTTGGTGCTCCGGGCGACGGTGCGGAAGCCGGGCGGTGGCTCCAGGATCGAGTCGCCGTGGCTCATCCAGACCCGCTGCGACTTCGGCACGGAGCCGAAGATCGCCGCGTCGCCGGTGATCGTGAGATCGGACGGGCCATACTCGCGCTCCGGCACGCGCTCCACCCGGCCGCCCAGCGTGTAGGCCATGAGCTGCATGCCATAGCAGATCCCGAGAATCGGCACGCCGAGATCGAACAGCGCCGGGTCGACGCGCGGCGCCCCTTCGCCGTAGACCGAGTCGGGCCCGCCGGAAAGGATGATGCCGCGGGGCCCCATGGCGCGCAGCGTCCCGATCGGCGTGTTGAACGGAAGCAATTCGCTGTAGACGCGCAGCTCGCGCACCCGCCGCGCGATCAGCTGGCTGAACTGCGACCCGAAGTCGAGGACCAGGACCGTCTCGCGGGTCGCCCCTCGGCTCATGACGCTCCCCCCGCGGCGCGGGCGATGCCATGCACCAGGCGCTCGAACGCATGCGCCGGGTTCTTCGCTCCGGCCCCTTTGATCTCCCGGTCGGCGCGCAGGCAGAGTCTCAGGGCGCGCCGCAGCTGCGGCGCGCTCACCTTCCCTGTCTCGCTGCGGAGCTGCTCGACGCGGCCCGGGTTGAGACCGTAGAGAGCCTGGAGATCGCGCGGCGGCACGCGGCGATCGGCAGCGGCGCGCGCCTTCAGGGCGGCGCGCAGGTACCAGGCGATGGCCCCCAGCATCATGGGCGGCTCCTCGCCCGATTCGAGGAGATCGCGCACGCTCCTGAGGGCAGGCCCGCGATCGCCTCGCAGCGCCAGGAGGGCCACCTGGAACGCCGAGCCGACGCGCGGCACGTCCGCCAGGATGCCGAGGTCGGTCACCTCGACCGGCCGGGGCGCGCCGATGGCGGCCATCAGCTTTTCCATCTCCGAATCAACGCGCGCCAGGCCGGCGCCCGACAGGCCCACCGCGATCGCCTCCGCGAGCTCCGGCGAGAGGCCGAAGCTGCGCCCCTTCAGGCGATCCCGCACCCAGGCGGCCACCTGGGAGACGTCGCGCAGGGCGCCGCAGTCGACGCGAGTCGCCGCGGCGGCCAGGGCCTTGTAGACGGCCCGGCGGGCGTCGAATTCGGCGTCGCTGAAGATCAGGCAGGTGCTTGCGCTCGGTCGCGCCAGGTAGGCCTTGAGAGACTCGACGCTCTCCGCCTTCAGGCCTGAAGCGCGCCGGACCAGGATCAGCCGCCGGCCCGCCCCCATCGGATAGGTCGAGGCGAGGTCGAGAAGCTCTTGCAGGTCGGCCTCCCGCCCGTCGACGACGTGCCGGTTGATCCCCCCCGCGTCGACGGGCAGGGCGGCCCGTTCCAGGAGGCGGATCCCCTCCTCGTGAAAAAAAGTCTCCGGCCCCTCGAACAGGTAGACGGGATCGATCTGCCCGCGCAGGAGCGCCTGCTGCAATTGCGCGAATCGCAGGGAGGCGACCATCGGCTTCAGAACCCCTCCAGGATCGAGCTGACCACGCTCTTCGCGAAGTCGGTCGCGACCTCGTCGATCGCGACGATTTCCTGATCCACGAAGGTGCTGGGAGTCGCCGGCACCTCGTACTGGCGCTTGAACAGGAAATGGTCGTCGGACCAGAGAACCTTGTCGGTTTTGACCTCGCTCAGGACGACGCGCGCGGTGATCAGAATCTCGTAGCGCCGCGCCCGTCCCTGCTCGCTGATCACGACCGGCGTCGTCGTGTAGCTGTAGAGCGTGCCGCGCAGCACGGCATCGGCCCCTTCCTCTCCCGGCACGATGCGCACCCGGCCGCGGGTCGTGAACTCGTCGATCACGTGCTCGGTGACCCGCTGCTCGACCTCGGCGCGGCTTGTCCGGTTGATGAAGATCGGGATCCCGACGGCATGGACCGTCGGCGGCAGCGTGCTCCCCCGCCCGGCCAGGTGGTAGCCGCAGCCCGTCGACGCGATGGCGAGCGTCAGGGAGAGGGATCGCGCCAGCGCGGCGGTTCGGGGCGACATGGTCGCATTATAGCAGCGCCGCCGCGGCGCTCCCGCCGGCGAATGGGACCCATGGGAATACCCGGACGGGCGCCTACTGCGCGACGATATTCAGCAGCTTTCCCGGCAGGTAGATGATCTTGCGAATCGACTTGCCCGCGAGGTGCGCCTCGACCCGCTGGTCGCCGCGCGCCAGGGCCACCGCCTCGGATTCGCCCGTCGACGCCGGCACGCGCAGGTGACCGCGGAGCCGCCCGTTGACCTGGACCACGACCTCGACCAGGTCCTCGCGCATCCAGGCGGGATCGGCGGCCGGCCAGGGCTGCGCCATCGCCTCCCCCTTCCCCCCGAGGCCCTCCCAGATCGCCTCCGAGATGTGCGGTGCCAGCGGCTGCAGCAGGAGCGCCATGCTCATGCCGGCTTCCTTGATGTAGGGATCGTCCCCCGGCGCGGCGTCGCGGGCGAAGTCCTGGGTGGCGTTCAGGAGCTCCATCACCGAGGAGACCGGGGTGTTGAGGTGCAGCCGCTTCTCGATGTCGGAGGTCACGCGTTCGATCGTCTGATGGACCTTGCGCCGCAGGGCCGCCCGGCGCGCATCGTCCGCCCCGTCGAGCCCGGAGGGCAGGGAGGCCGCCGCGAGCGCCGCCGCGCGCGGCGCCAGCAGCCGCCACACCTTCTCGAGGAACCGGAAGCACCCCTCGACCCCTTTCTCGTTCCACTCCAGATCCTTCTCCGGCGGCGCGGCGAACAGGGTGAACAGGCGCGTCGTGTCGGCGCCGTAGCGCCGGATCATCTCGTCAGGGTCGACGACGTTCCCCTTCGACTTCGACATCGCCGTCCCCCCCTTCAGCACCATCCCCTGGCAGAGGAGGCGGGTCACCGGCTCGTCGACGCGGACCAGGCCCAGGTCGCGCAGCACCTTGGTGAAGAAGCGGCAATAAATAAGATGAAGCGTCGCGTGGGTGATCCCTCCGACATACAGATCGATGGGGAACCAGGAAGCGACGATCTCGGGGTCGAACGGCGCCTGGTCGTTGCGCGGATCGCAGTACCGGTAGAAGTACCAGGCGGAGTCGAAGAAAGTGTCCATGGTATCGGTCTCGCGACGCGCCGCGCTGCCGCAGCGCGGACAGGTCGCCCGCACGAACGTCTCGGAGAGGGCCAGGGGCGATCCGCCCTGCCCGGTGAGCGGCACGTCCTCCGGGAGCAGCACCGGCAGGTCCCTGTCGGGCACCGGAACCACACCACAGCGCTCGCAGTAGACCACCGGGATCGGGGTCCCCCAGTAACGCTGCCGCGAGATCCCCCAGTCGAGCAGGCGGAACTGCACCGTGGTGCGGGCGAACCCGCCCTCCTCGCCGGCCCGCGCCATCGCCGCGCGCGCTTCGGCCGAAGACAGGCCGGTGAAGCGCCCCGAATCGACGAGCACGCCGTCGGCGGTCATCGCCGCGAGGGGCGCTCCCCGCTCCGCCGGCGACGGAGAGGACTCCGGCGCTGGGGCAGCGGGCGCCTGCTCGCGGATCACGAACCGGATCGGCAGGCCGTAGCGCCGGGCGAATTCGAAATCGCGCTCGTCGTGCGCCGGGACCGCCATGATGGCGCCGGTGCCGTACCCCATCAGCACGAAGTTCCCGGCGTATACGGGTAAGCGCCCGCCGCTGCAGGGATTCCGGACGACAAGCCCACTGTCGACCCCTTCCTTCTCCGCCAGATCGGCGCCGGGCCTGGTGACATCGCGCGCCGCGCCGACCCGCCGCCGGAATTCCTCCAGACGAATCCCGGCGGGGCTCGCTGGCTCGACGCGCCGCAACACCGGGTGCTCCGGGGCGACCACGCAGAAGGTCGCGCCGAAGATGGTGTCGAGACGGGTGGTGAAAATCTCCAGCGCCTCCCCGGTCTCCGCGGACCCGTCGAGAATCGGGAAGCGCACCACGGCCCCAACGCTTCGGCCAATCCAGTTCTGCTGCATCAGCCGGACCTTCTCCGGCCAGCCCGGCAGCCGATCCAGGCCGGCGAGCAACTCCTCCGAGTAGGCGGAGATGCGCAGGAACCACTGCTCCAGCTCGCGGCGCGACACGACCGAATCGCAGCGCCAGCAGCGCCCCGCCTCGACCTGCTCGTTCGCCAGGACGGTCTGGCAGGAGTCGCACCAGTTCACGTCCCGCCGGCTGCGGTAGGCCAGACCCCGCTCCAGCATCCGGAGAAAAAACCACTGGTTCCAGCGGTAGTAGTCGGGCCGGTGGGCGGCGATCTCGCGCGTCCAATCGTAGGAGAAGCCGAGCCGGCGGAGCTGTTCCCCCATGACGGCGATGTTCTCGTTGGTCCACTTCGCGGGAGGAATGCCGCGCTGAATGGCGGCGTTCTCCGCCGGCATCCCGAACGAATCCCACCCCATCGGATGGAGCACCTGGTCGCCGCGCATCCGGCGGAACCGGGCCACCGCGTCCCCGATGGCGTAGTTGCGCACGTGCCCCATGTGCAGCCGTCCCGATGGATACGGCAGCATCTCGAGGCAATAGAACTTCCGCCCGGCGGCGCGCGCCGGCGCGCGAAACCCCCCGGCCGCGCGCCAGCGCTCCTGCCAGGCGCGCTCGATGGCGTCGAACTGATCGCGGTAATCGCCCTGCATAGAGGCGGATTCTAGGAGCCTGTCCGAGTATTCGCAAGGGCCGCGTTCGCCGCGCCGCGGCGAACCCGGAGGGCGCATGGGGATTGCGGCCCCATGCTTCGTGGCTCCGCCTCATCAAGTGCACCCACATCGATTCCTCCTCGCGTCTCGCCTGGGACACGCAAGCCCCATGCGCGCGACCCATGCCAATACTCGGACCGGCTCCTAGTCGATTTCAGAATTGCAAGCGGGGCCTTCCGCCTTCCTTCCACCCCCCGCGTCACCTTGCGAGTCTGTCATCGGAACCTATATTCCCTCCGCTCAAGACGCGGAAATAACCGGGGAGAGGGGTGATGCAGGAAGCGACGAGGCCGGTAGACATAGAGGAAGACCCCGGACCGTCACAGGGGCTCGACCTCATTGGCCTGCTCGCGGCGCCGGGGCCGATGGGGGCCGCGCTCCGGTCGGCGATGCGCGATCTCCCCCCCTCCGCGGTCCCGGGACTCGTGGAGCGGCTGGTCTACCACCGCATCGACGGCCTGGCCTGGCGCGCCATCGCCGGCCTTCCGGCGGACGAGATCGACCCCTGGCTCCGCGCCACGCTGCGCCGCCGGCACCAGCAGCGCAGCGCCGCGGTCCTGGCGCAGGGACTGGGGCTCGCCGAGGTGCTCGATCACCTGACGCGGGCCGGCGTGCCGGTCGCGGTGACGCGCGGGCTGCGGGTCATCGAGTGGATCTACCGTGACACGGGGGCGAGGCCGTTCGAGGATCACGATCTCCTGGTCCGGCCCGCCGACGAGCCGCTGGCGTGCGCCGTCCTGCAGCGCCTGGGGTACGAGGAACGCGCCCCCCGCCTTTTCCGCCGCACCACCATCACGCTGGACCTGCACACCGACCCGCTCGGAGCGCGCCGCCGCCCGACGCGCGCGCAGCTCTTCCCGATCGACGTCGAGGCGCTGTTCCGTGACGCCAGCCCCGGCTGGATCGCCGGCGGCCCGGCGATGATCCTGGCCCCCGAGGACGAGATCCTGCTGCTCGCGCTGCACGTCGTGAAACATTCCTTCGATCGCCTGATCCGCACCGCCGACCTGGCGCACCTGGTCGCCGTGCACGGCAACGCCATCTGCTGGGAAAGGGTTCGGGAGCGCGCCGAGGAGGCGCGCGCCACGCGGCTCCTCGGCCTGGCGTTTGGCGCCGCGACGCCGTTCGGCATCACGGTGCCGGCGGCGGTGCGCCTGCCGGAGCCTTTCGCCGGCCTCGAAGGGCTGCTGCTCGATCGCGTCCGCGCCTTCCGTCCCCTCCCCTACTGCGGAGAGGTGCTGATGGCGATGGCCGCTCCGCGCTTCCTCGATCGCCTGCGCTACGTCCTCGATGCGCTCGTCCCGGCGGGCGAGGCGCCGGCGGGCGGCTGGTCGGCGGCGGAGATCCCCCGCCGCAGCGTGATTCTGCTCGACGGCGCCGCGCGCCGGATGCGTGAAAGGAGACGGGCGTGATCGAACCTGGAACCGCACGTTACATCCCCTCCCCCGACGTGGTGACGCGCAACATCGCCGGCGAGCACCTGCTGGTGCCGGTGCGCACCGGTGTCGCGCAGATGGACTACCTGTACACCGCCGACGAGGTGGGGAGCGTCATCTTCTCCCTGCTCGACGGGCAGCGCGACGCGACCGCCATCGGCCGCCATGTCGCGGAGCTGTTCGAGGTCGACGCGGCGCAGGCCACGGCCGACGTGGCGGCCTTCCTCCAGGAGCTGGAACAGGCCGGACTGGTCCGCCTGGCCGGGGAGGACCGTTGAGCGCCTGCTCCCCGGTCACGTACCAGGAGTTCGGCAAGAGCGTGATGCAGGCATGCGCCGGGGCACGCGTGCCGCTGTCCGGCTCGTTCGAGCTGACCTTCAAGTGCAACCTGCGCTGCGTGCACTGCTACATCCCGGACTTCTCCGGGCGCGACGAGATGACCACCTCCGAGGTGCAGCGGATCCTGAGCGAGGCGGCCGATGAGGGATGCCTCTGGATGCTGCTCACCGGCGGCGAGGTCCTGTCGCGCGCCGACTTCCGCGAGATCTACCTGCACGCCAAGCGCCTGGGGCTGCTGCTGACCGTGTTCAGCAACGGCACCCTCCTGGACGAACGGATCGCCGATCTGCTGGCCGAGTACCCGCCGCGGGGTATCGAGATCACCCTCTATGGGATGTCGGACGCGACGTATCTGCGCACCACCGGCTCACCGGGGCGTTTCACGCGGGTCAAGCGGGCGGTCGAGCTGCTGGCGGAGCGCCGCATCGACCTCACCCTGAAGGCGATCGCGATGGAGGAGCTGCGCGACGAGATCCCGGTCATGCAGGCCTGGGCGGCGTCGATGGGGATCCGCTTCCGGTACGACGGCACCATTCACGGCCGGCTCGACGGCTCGCTCAGCCCCACGGCGGCGCGTTCCACCCCGGAGCGGCTGGTGCAGCACGACATCAACGACCCGCGGCGGCGCGCCGACTGGATGACCTTCTACCGCGACTACGTCAAGCCGGCGCGCAAGAGCGAGATGCTGATGTCGTGCGGCGCCGGGGTGCAGAGCTTCCACGTCGACCCCAAGGGGACCCTGCTGTCGTGCGAGGCGCTCAACCTCGACGCCTACGATCTGCGCCGCGGCACGTTCCGGGAAGGCTGGTACGGCATCGTCGGCCGCGTGCGCGAGCGCCGCGCGGCGGCCCACAACGTCTGCGCCGGCTGCGAGATCAAAGCCCTCTGCGATCGCTGCCCGGCCACGGCGCTGCTCGAGACCGGCAGCCCCGACGGCTGGATCCCCTACTACTGCGAAGTGACCCACAGGCGGGCCTCCTTCCTGGAGGCCGAGCTGGGAAACACGGAAGCCGCGGCGCGCTACATGGCCCACGCCGAGAAGGTGGCCGGCGGGTGGACTCCCGAAGGGGTCATCCTGCCGCGCGCCTCGGCGCTGCGCGCGAGCGCCGCCCCGGCGGGCGGCTGCGCGTCCGGCGGATGCACCTCGGGCGGGTGCGGCAAGCCTGCCGCGGCCGCCGCCAGTCCCCAGCCGTTGCAGATCGATTTGAACCGCAGCAACACGATGGAGAGACAGCGATGACACGCAGCCCCGAGAAGCCCGGCGCGCCGGCGCGCCGGTCGTACCACCCGCCGCAGCTGCAGCGGGTCAGCCTGGTCCCCGACGAAGCCGTTCTCGCCTCCTGCAAGACCGCGACCGTGCAGGGGCCGCTGGGCGCCTCGGCAAAATGCACCGGCACCCCTTCACTCTGCTCGCACGATGGCTCCTAACACACCCCGTCCGTTGATCCTGGAGATCGCCGGCATCGGCCTCTCCGTGCGGCCGGCCGAGCCGGGGATCGATCTGGTCACCGACGCCGCCCACGAGCCGTTTCTGGCGGAAGGGATCGGCGACGACTGCGCCTCGATCGTCCTGGCGCCGGTGGCCTCCACCCGGCCGCCGCGCACCAAGGGCCGGACGATCTTCGACACCGGCTGCGTCTGGCGTCTGGAGGAGAGCGGCGACGGGCACCTCCTGACGCTGCGCTCGCCGGTGTTCGGCGCCGACCCGTATCTCGCGGTGGAATTCGACGCCCAGTATTCCCGCGGCCAGGGGGAAACGCTCGACGGCGGCCCTCATCTGCTGGGAGCGACCATGCACCCTTTCGTCTATCCGTTCGACGAGGTGGTCTTCCTGGCCCGCCTGGCGCGCGGCCGCGGCGTGCTGGTGCATGCCTGCGGTCTCACCTATCGCGGGCGCGGCATCCTGCTGCTCGGCACCTCGGGCGCCGGCAAGAGCACCTCGGCGCGCCTCTGGTCCGAGCGCCCCGCCGCCCGCGTCCTCTCGGACGATCGCATCGTCATCCGCCGCGACGACGAGGGTTATCGCATCTTCGGGACCCCCTGGCACGGGGACGCCGGGCTCGAGTCGCCCGGCTCGGCGCCGCTGTGCGCCGTCTTCATCCTCGAGCAGGCGCCGCGCAATCGCGTCGTCGAGATGCCTCCCTCGCAGGCGGTGGCCCAGATGATGGTGCGCGCCTTTCCCGCCATGTGGGATCAGGGAGGCCTGGAGTTCGCGGTGAAGTTTCTGTCGCAGATGACCGAGCGGGTCCCGGTGCGGCGGCTGCAGTTCCTGCCCGAAGCCTCGGCGGTCGATTGCGTGCTCGGGGCGATCGATGGGGGGCTCGATGCCGAAGGGGCCTGAAGAAGTGAACGGGGGCTCTCCCGGGTCGAGCCCGGCCCCGCCGGTCCTCCTGGCGGAGCGCCAGGGAGTGGTGTTCGTCGCCACGTCACAAAGCGTCGACGGCCTGCGCGTCCCGCGGCGTTACTGGGGGACCGACATGGGTGTCGTGGCGATCCCGGCGCACGAGGAGGAGGTGCGGGCCTGCGAGCTGCTCCCCCCTTCGGATGCCGGCGCCTGGCCGCGCGCCCTGCCGCGCCCCGACCTGCTCTCTCCGGTTCTGTCGCGTCTCCTCAGCGTCGAGCACATGGAGATGAGTCTCTATCCGGGGCGCGACGGCCTGAAAGCGATGCTGATCGCCCCGGACGGGCAGCGCCTGCCGTTCCCGATCGCCCCCAAGGATGCGCTCGGCCTCCTGGCCGCGGTCTTCCACCATGCGCCGCGCGGTGTCGTCGCCCTGAACGCGAGCCGCCCCGGGCGGCTGCTCCTCGCCGTCCAGCCGGCCGCCCGGCCGCACGAGTACCGCGTGCGGCTCGCCGGCGCCGTGGCCACACCGAAGCCGGGCAGCCTGCCCGAGATTGGCGCCTCGATGTCGCTCCTCGAAATCCTGAACGAATCGCTCGATCGTCCCTCGGGATTGATGCTGGTCGCCGGGGGCAGCTCCTCGGGGCGCAGCACGACCCTGGACCTTCTGGCCGGATCGCTCCTGGCGCGCGGCCGGAGCGGCGGCCGGATCGGCCCGCGGCGCGAGACCGCGAACCCGAACCTCCCCTGGCTCGCCGACGCCGTCACCGACTGGCCGTTTCCGGAGAGCCTCAAGGAGGCGGCGCCCGACTTCGTCATGATGGAGCGGCTGGAAGGACTGCGGCACCTGCTGCTCGCCGCCCGCCTCGCCGGGACGGGGACGCTGGTGCTGGCCGGCGCGCCCCCCGCCGAGCCGCAGGCGCTGGTGCGCCGCGTGGCGCGCGAGCTCGAGGCCGGCGCCGGACCCGAGGTGCCGGTGATGGTGCTGGCGCAGTCCCTGCTGCGCACCGTCTGCCGCGGATGCACCACGTGGACGGCGATCCCGGCGGCGCGCGCGTTGCGCCTCGGGTTCCACCGCTGGGATCTGGAGGAGATGGAGCGCCGCGGCGGGCTCGCCGTCCCGGCCCGCAAAGGCTGCCCCACCTGTGCCGGGACCGGCATCGCCGGGCTCACGGGGGTGTTCAGCTATGCCGGGTCGGACGGCCTCTCGAGCGCGCTGCCGACGCTGCGCGAAGAAGGCTGGCGCAAGGTTGTCGAAGGCATCGCCGACGTCGATGACGTCGCGGCCCTGCCGGGTGGGCATCACGCCATGCGTTCCCTGCGCGAGATCGCCGTGCTGGCCGGCACGACGCCGATGGCGCGCCATGAGCCCGACGGCGTCGCCACCGCGGCGTCGGCCCGTCCGGTCGCCGCGCGACCCGCCGCGGCCCCGCCGGTCAAGTCCGGCGCCGTCGCGCGCGGCTCCTCCTCCGCCGACGTCGACATCCTCGTGGCGCTGTTGCGCGCCGCGCGCGCCGGGCAGCCGCCGCAGCCGGAGCGCATGGCCGAGCTGGCGCGCGGCGTCGCCGGCCGGGCGATGCAGGGCGAGCTCGACACCCAGCTCCAGCCGCCGCCCGCCGGCTACCACATGGGGCGCCGGGCGGTGAACACGGCGGTCCTGGCGGTGCGGATCGTGGCGGCGCTGGGTCAGACCGAGGACGCTCCGGCGACGGCCACGCTGGCGCTGCTCCATGACATCGGGCTGCTCGAGGCGGGTGTCGATCCGGGGGCCGAATCGGGCCCTCAACTGAGCGAAGCCGCTCTCGATCCCCAGGGGGCACGGATGCGCCCCGCCACCATGCTGCGCGCGCTTGGCCTTCCCGACGCCGAGCTGGCGGCCCGGATCGCCGACGCGCAGAC
>JAYUCR010000398.1:0-3454 GCA_043740165.1 Acidobacteriota bacterium
ACCCGCCTGGAGATCCAGGACGGCCGCCATCCGGTGGTGGAGCGCCTCCTGCGCGGCGATCGGTTCGTCCCGAACGACTGCCGGATCGACACCAGCGAGCGCCAGATCCTCATCCTGACCGGGCCGAACATGGGAGGCAAGTCGACCTATCTCCGCCAGGTCGCCTTGATCGTCCTGATGGCGCAAGCCGGCTCGTTCGTGCCCGCGGCGGCGGTCACGCTGGGCCTCGTGGATCGGATCTACAGCCGGGTCGGCGCCTCGGACAATCTGGCGCGCGGCCAGAGCACCTTCCTCGTGGAGATGAACGAGACCGCCAACATCCTGAATAACGCCACGCCGCGATCGCTCCTGCTGCTCGACGAGGTCGGCCGCGGCACCGCCACCTTCGACGGTCTGTCGATCGCCTGGTCCGTCGCCGAATACCTCCACGACACGGAAAGCGTCCGGGCGCGCACCCTGTTCGCCACCCACTATCACGAGCTGACCGAGCTGGCATTGACGCTGCCGCGGGTGCGCAACATGAAGATGCTGGTGCGCGAATGGAACGACACCATCGTCTTCCTGCGCAAGGTGGTGGAAGGGGCCGCCGATCGATCGTACGGCATCCAGGTGGCGCGTCTCGCCGGTCTGCCGGCGACGGTCCTGGAGCGGGCGCGTGAGGTGCTGCACAACCTCGAGCGGGAGGAGCTGTCTCGCGACGGACGCCCGAAGCTGGCGCGCCACGCCGAGGGCGGCGGGGAGACCTCCGAGCCTCCGGCTCAGCTCGGGCTGTTCGCCCCCGGGGAGGATCCGATCGTGCGGGAGATTCGCGACGTCGACACCGACGCCCTGACCCCGATCGAGGCGCTGAATTTCCTGGCGCGCCTCAAGGCCCGGATCAGAAGCTCGTGAGCGCCTCGCGCTCGTCGCGGAAGATCTCGAAGATTTCCTGCAGCCGCGTGAGCACCAGGAGATCCTGCACCTTGCCGCCGGGATTGAGGAGCTTGAGCTTGGCGCCCTTCTCGGCCGCCCGCTTGTAGCACGCCACCAGCTCGCCGATGCCGGCGCTGTCCATGTAGGACACGCCGTGCAGGTTCAGGATCACGGCCTTGCGGCCCTCGTCGAGGAGGGCGTTCACCGCTTCCCTCAGCTTGATGTCGCCGTCCCCGATGGTGATCTTCCCCGACAGATCGACGACGGTGACCTTTCCGTGATGCCTGACACTCGCCTTCATCGACTCCTCCCCGAATCGCCCTGGCCGCCGGCGGCCGGTTGCAATCGTTTCTCCAGCAGGACCTCGGTGCCGTGACCCGGCCGCTTCACAAAGCTGACCTCATCGACGAAGCTCTTCATGAAGAAGATCCCGCGCCCGCTGGTGCGCGCCAGGTTCTCCTCCTCGCGCGGGTCGGCCGTGTGCTGCCAGTCGAAGCCCCGGCCCTCGTCACGGATCCAGATTCGGAAGCGCGACGCGTTCTTCTCGAACTCCACCTCGACGTGCTTGGCGTCGTCCATGCCGTTGCCGTGCTTCACCGCGTTGATGAAGGCCTCGCGCACGGCGAGCGCGATGTCGAGCGCCGCCGACTTCGGAAACCGGGCGCGGCGCGCCAGGTCTTCGGTCATCTCGTGCACCAGGTCGACGTAGGTGATTCGGCTGCTCAGCTTGAGCTTGACCCTGTTGCCCACCCGCGATCTCCGGGCCGCGCGAAAGCCGGAGACGATAAGCCCACCGTCTCCCGCCTTAAGGCGACATTTCCGATCCTGGAGCGTTGAGCGGCCATCCTAGTCAAAAGTTCTTCGGGGTGTCAATGAGGGGGTGGGGCGCCGCGCTTACCGCCCGCCGGTGGCGAGCGCATGGCGCTCGATCCCACCGGCGGGCCGCACCAGCCTGTGCAAAGAGCCGGGGAGGCTCTTAGAACTCGATGGCGCCGCCCAGACGTGTGTAGGTGGGAATCGCCAGCTCGAGACCGGCCATGTGGTAGTAACCACCGGCTCGCCCGGGCATGACGACGAATCGGATGTCGGCCCCGGCATGCTTGGCCTTGTGGTAGGCCTCGGGACAGGCCGAAGCGACGCTCTCATCCGACAGAAGGGAACGGCTCAGATCGACGACCAGGCGGCGCGCACCGCCTTTGAGCACGGCGTCGACCTCGTTGCGGAACAGCTTTTCGGGCTCGCCGGCCGAAAACTTGCCCCGCACCTCGAGGATCTTCCAGTCTCCAACGGAACGGGTCTGAATCTGACAGGGTCCGCGACGCTTGAACCAGGATACGACTCGCATCATTCCCCCCCTACATGATGGATGAACCAGCCAACCGTGGGTGCTGATAGGTAACCGGTTGTTCAAGGGAACGGGATTCTGAGTTGGACCTGTAAGCGCGCTTATATACTCCCCCTCGCTTGTCCGTCAAGCCCCCCACCGCCACGACCGTCCGCCGAAGTGATTTCCCATCTATCACTTCGCCTGTGGATGGATCCGGAAGGAGTCGTCCACAGCCCTGATCGAGGCGTCACGTTGTACACTCCCGCGCCGTGAAATCTGCACCAGGAGCCCTCTTACGCCGCGCCCTTTCCCGGGCCGGGCGGCAAGTGGCAGGTATCGCTGGCCGGAGGCCGGGCCGGCTGGTGGTCTCGCGGGGGGACGGAGATCATCTTCCTCGCTCCCGACCTCACCTTGATCTCAGTGGCGGTGCGGACCACCGGCACCGTATTCGAGGCCGATACACCGCATACGCTGTTCCGCGCCCCACTCGCGGTCTCGGTCGATGTCGCTGCCGATGGGCAGAGGTTCCTGATCGGCATGCGCCCCGAGGACGACCAGAACCTCCCCTTGACGCTCGTGACCAACTGGCCCGCCGCCCTGAAGCACTGACAATTCCCGGAGCGCCTCAGAAGTTGAAGCGGGTCGAGATGCCGTAGGTGCGCGGCTGGTTGGTCAGGTAGCCGATGCGGGCCAGGGTCCCGCGCTCGCGGTCGAACGACAGGAGCGCCAGCTCGTTCGTCACGTTGTTCACGTAGACCGACAGGTCCCACTCGGCCCGGCGCAGCCCCACGCGCAGGTTGACCAGGTCGTAGGCCGGCAGCTCGGGGTTGTACGTGAAGGTGCTCTGCGTCAGCGGACCTCCAATCGTGTTCGGCATCGTGGGTGACGGGGTCAGGTCCAGCGTGCCGAGATCCTGGTCGCCGACCTGCGTGAAGCGCGAGCCGACATGCTGGTAGGTGCCGGTGACGTAGAGGTGCGCGCTGGCCGCCACCTCCCACTGGTAGGTGGCTGAGGCCGCGATCTGCAGCTCGGGCACGGAGGGGAGCCGCCGCCCCGCCTCGATGCCCGACACGATGGTGACGTTGCCGAGCCCGTCGTCCGAGGTCAATGTCGAGTCCAGCTTGGAGTCGATGAAGCTGCCGGAGAGGGCGAAGTCGAAGTTGCGATTCGGGGTCGCCGCGAATTCGAGCTCCAGCCCCTGGCTGTGGGCGTTCG
>JAYUCR010000399.1:0-3427 GCA_043740165.1 Acidobacteriota bacterium
GAGCACCTTGATGTAACCGGACTTGCGGATGATCTCCCAGCTCGAGGCGCTCGACACGACGGCCGACATGTCGGGAGCGCGCGCGCGGTGCCTCTCGACCGCCGCGGTCAGCGCTGACGCGAGGACGAGGAGCCCCGACAGAATCCACATCAAGCCGACGTGGGGCAGGTGCGGCGCGGACCACGCGGCGAACCCGCCGCCGGCCAGCCCGCCGATCAGCCCGCAGCCGCTCAGGAGCGGAAAGAGGCGGCGCGCGCGGCGGGAATTCCAGACATCGAGCGCCAGCCCCCAGAAGTGGGGCAGCAGCATCATCGCCTGACCGCTGGTCCAGAGGTAGAACAGGCCGGCGGTCCAGTGCCGCGCAAACGGGAGCGCCGCGGCGGCAAGAATGCTGAACCCGATCGCGGCGTACTGGTTGAATCGCGACGCGCCGACCTGGCTGAACCGGCGCGCCACGCGACTCTCCAGCCAGATGTATCCCGCCGAGGCCAGAGCGACCCCGATGTACGCATAGGGCAGGGCCAGGGCGCCGAACTCCTCTAGGAACAGCGCGTCCCGCAGCACCTTCGCGATGGTGTACGCGCACAGGAGGATGGCGATGAGCGTCCCCATGAGGGCGAGGAGCCGCCCCTCCCGGGGCTCGAGCCCGAGCCGGTGCGTGAAGCGCTGCATCTACGACCGGCGCCCGGCGCGCACCATGCGGCGCTCAGTCGGGGAGGGTGTACTCGAGCTCATAGAAATGGTGTCCGTCCGTAATCCTGATCTGGATGGTGGCCGCACCGGCCCATCTTATAGCCGCGACTGGTCCGGTAGGCCCTTTCGGTACGCGGCCGGGCACGGACACCTCGCCAAGGCGAACCGGGAGGCGGGTGCGGCAGCGTCAGAAGGTGATCATGAGGGAGGTACGGAAGGTGGTGTCGAGATTCTTCTTGCGGAGGGTGTCCTCGCCGACCGTCAGCTCGCTGCCGCCCGAATCGACGGTCTCGAAATACTCGTCGCCGTTGCCGGGGATGCCGTCCGGGTCGATGATGCGGAACCGGGCGATCACGTCGACTTCCTCGAGGGCCGGCTCGCCCGCGTAGAGGAATTGCAGGCTGATCTTCAGCGACAGATGGGTGCCCATCGACACCGACAGACCCTGGGTGAGTTCGGCGTTGTAGTCGCTGAGATCCTTCATGCTGACATTGAAGGTGAAATCGTTGTCGTAGGTGGTCGACTTCCCCCACTTGTCCTTGAAATCCGACGACACGCGGGCGCCCAGGAAGCGCTGTTCCTTCTCCGGATCGTCGATCTCTTCCTCGCGGTCGGTGTAGCTCAATCCATACGTGGTACGGAAGGCAAGGTCTTCACGGTCCACCCACGTGTCTCCCAGGCCGCCGAAGGCGATGGTGCGGTTCAGGATGCCGGCGTCCTCGTTACGGTCCCAGCTGGCACCGGCATTCCAGGTGGTGGTCCGCTTGGGAAAGTTCCCTTCGTAGCGCCCCTCGGCGAAATAGCGCGAGACGTCCGGCTCCGACGGAGGGCGCACCTCGTGGTTGGGCAGGTTCGTCGGCCGCTCTCCGGGAAGGATGATCTGGCCGGATTCAACTTGTAGGTACGGGTCGTCGCCCTTGGCTGTCCGCAAGGCGTCGATGCGCAACCGCGATCGGCCCTGAATGGTCTTGTATCCGAGCGTATCCTTGAACCCGATCGACTGCGTGCTCGAATTGCCCTGCGTCAGCACCAGGCTCAGCTCGGTCGAGTTGCTCCAGGGGCTGGGAGGTTTCTCCTTTTCCTTCTCCTGCTCGTCGTCGCCGGCGCGCGCAACTCCACCCAACGCAAGCGCGCCGGCGACAACGACGAGCAGAAGCCTCGATCCGCGCAGGTCAGCGGGCCTTCTCGGCGTAAGGGTTGCCGCCGAGGGAGTTCGAGATGTCCGCGATCGCCTTCTGCGCCCGGACGCTGTTGCCGGCGTCGTCGAGTGGCAGCGAGATCACGGCGATGATGCCGCCGCCGCTCTTGCCGGGGAGGCCGGTCCGGTAGGGCCACTTCCCGGTGTCGTCGTACACCCCGGCGGTCGACGCCCCCGTGAGGAGGCGCGGATCGCGCCCCCCCATGCGTCCATGCTCCCCGTACCGGACGCGCATGGAATTCCCTCCTCGCAAGGTCACCGAATCGCCACCGCGCGGCGGGAGCCTAACCCGGATTCGGACAATCATGCCACTGCCCTTTTGGGAAGGGGGTCGGGGCGCCGCGTCAGCCCAGAGTGGCCCCGTGTTCCTGCAGCAACGCCCGCAGCACCGAGCGGTGGCAGCGCGTCTCGTCCACGCAGTAACAGCCGACCGAGAGATACGATGCGTAGGGCCATGGCAGCGCTCCGCGCTCAACGCCGCGGGATCAGCGACGGCGCGCGATCCGGGCCTTCACCAGCTTCCGGACGAGGCCGGCCGGCAGGGGATGGTCCGACGAGAAGCGAATGGTGCCCCTGGTGGTGTCGTAATCCCGGAGCTCATCCTTGAAGGCCTCCATCACGCTGCCCGGGTAGAAGGCGCAGTGATTCGCCCACGCACCGAACGCCACCAGCAGCTTCCCGTCGAGACGGAAGGCGGGCATCTGGTAGCTGATGCACTCTTCAGCCTTGGGAGCTGCAGCCCGGATCGCCTTCCTCAGCTTCTGGAGCGCGGCCCGCTGGTCATCGCTCAACGGCGCGAGGTATTCGTCGATGGTCCGGGCCGTGGGCTTAGCTTCCATGCTTCATCCTGGCAAGATTCCAGGTCATCGTTTCCTCCGGGTCGTTCCGCCTGACGTTTTGATTCCGGCGGGCGTGGGAGCGTCGAACGCAACAGCATACAACTTGAGCTCCGATCCATCCTCCGGCCACGCCACCAGGCGTTCGAATCTCAGCCCGAGTTTCGCAAGCAGGCCGATGGAGCGCTCGTTGTCCTGCGAGACGACCGCCACGATGCGGCGCAGTCCCAGGGCCGCTCTCCCGTGGGCGAGCACTGCCGAGGCCGCTTCGAAGGCATATCCCCGCGACCAGAATTCGGGCAGCAGGGCGAAGCCGATGTCCACGTCAGGCAAGGCCTCCCGCTTGACCAGTCCGCACAGTCCAATCGGGGTCTTTCCGTCCTTGAGCTCGACCATGTACAGCCCGAAGCCCAGGCGTCTGTAACTGTCGATGGGTCCCTTCAGCAGATACTTGCGCGCGTCTTCGATCGTCCGGACGCCCCTGTCCCCGATGAAGCGCAGGAAGGAAGGCTGATTCAGCAGCCCGAGCATGAAGGCTGCGTCGTCAGTCGAGAGTTGATGAAGCGACAATCGTTCGGTGTCGAGGATCTTCACCGGCTCCGCTCCGCGAGCGCGGCGAGATTCGCGAGCTCCTCCGCGTAGAGGCGTTGCAGCAACCGCGGTGCGGTGATGCGCTCAACCCACCCCCGGAATCCCTTCG
>JAYUCR010000400.1:0-8315 GCA_043740165.1 Acidobacteriota bacterium
CCATCCCGCTGGTCGCGGCGATCCTGATCGCGATCCTGCTGGGACTGGCCGCGGCCGGCGCCTGGCGGCATTCGTCGGCGCTGGCGCGCCGCCTGGCCAGGAGCGAGGAGCAGCTCGCCTCGCTGCGCGCGTCGAACGAGGGGCTCGCCGGCCAGGCCGCGGAGCTGCAGAGCCTGCGGGCGGAGGTCGAACGCGCCCGATCCGAAGCCGCAGCGCCCCCGGCCGCGGCCGCCACGGTCGTGACCATTCAGGATCGTCGCGGTCCGGTCGGCATCGACGCCGAGGGAAACCTGGTGGGGCTCGACGCCCTCCTGCTGGCCGACGGCCGCGTCCTCGCCGCGGCATTGAAAGCCGGCGCCGTCGTCACGCCGGGCGGGCTGCCGGATCTGCTCGACGGTGCCGCAACACTCGCCGGCGTGGACGGCGGGACGGGGTTCGCCCTCCTGGCGCCGGTCGCCACCGCGGTGCGCAGCCCCCGACCCACCTTCAACTGGCGCGCGCTGGAGGGGGGCGCCGAGTACACCGTCGATCTCTTCGACGCCACCGGGAATCCGCTCGGCAAGAGCGACCCGCTGCAGCGCACCAACTGGACCCCGACCCACCCCCTGCGGCGCGGCGCCGTCTACATCTGGCGCGTCACGGCGCGGCGCGGGACCGAGGAGTTCGTCCTGCCGCCGGCGCCCGCCTCGGGGGCGCGGTTCCGCGTCCTGGACGCCGAATCGGTCAACGCCCTCGATCGGGCCACGCGCGCGGCAGGGGGCTCCCGCCTGGCGCTCGGCATCCTGGCGGCGCGCGCCTGCCTGCTGGACGAATCGGAGCGCGAGCTTCGGGCTCTGCTGGAGAGCAATCGCTCTTCCCCGCTGGTCGGCAGCCTGCTGCAGAGCGTCGAAGCGCTGCGGCGGCCGCAGGGCGGCGGATGAAGCAGCACCTGCACAATCTCAGCGTCGCCACGACCCGCGGCATCACCGAGATCACCAAAGAGATCGCCGAGGCCGTGCGGGCGTCCGGCATCGGGACGGGACTCTGCACCGTCTATATCCGGCACACCTCGGCGAGCCTGATCATCCAGGAGAACGCCGACCCGGCCGTGCGCCGCGATCTCGAAGCGTTCCTGACCCGTCTGGTCCCCGATGGCGACCCGCGCTACACCCACACCGCCGAAGGGGATGACGACATGCCGTCGCACATCAAGGCGGCGATCACGAAGACCTCGGAGCAGATCCCGGTCCGGAACGGCGCGCTGGCGCTCGGGACCTGGCAGGGGATTTACGTCTGGGACCATCGCGACGGCCGGCACCAGCGCGAGATCGTCGTGCACCTCCTGGGCGAGTAATACGCCGCCTCTACCAGGGGACGACGGCGCCCTGGTGATCGAAGAAGGCGCCGCTCTGCTCCAGCGTGGCGCCCGCCGCCACCCGCCTCATCCCGGCCACCGCGTCCGGGGCCTGGATCGGCGCCTGCTTTCCGCCCATGCGCGTCGCCACCCAGCCCGGGTGAAAGAGCAGGCAGACGATTCCGTCGGCGCGCAGGTCGTGGGCCAGATTCGCCGCCAGCATGTTGAGAGCGCTCTTCGACATGCGATACGCGTAGGAGCCTCCCGACGGGCGATCGCCGATCGAGCCCATGCGCGAGGTCATGAACAGCACGCGCGGCTGCGCCCCCTGGCGCAGGAGCGGCAGGAAGGCGCGGGTCACCCGATACGGCCCGATCGCGTTGATCTCCAGGACCCGGCCCACCTCGGACGTCGGGCCGGCGAGCGCGCGGTCGTCGCGCGGCCCGAACACGCCGGCATTGTTGACCAGCACGTCGACGGCCCCGAGGCGATCCGCCGCGGCGCGCGCGCCGCGCTCCACGGCGGCATCGTCCGCGACGTCCATCGGCAGAATGCTCAGTCTCTCCGCCCCCGCCTCGCGCTGGAGCGCGACCAGCCCCGCCGAGCCCTCCGGGTCGCGCGCCGTGGCGAGCACCGTCGCGCCGGCCGCGATCTCCTGCCGGACCCACTCGAGTCCCAGCCCCTGCCCCGCCCCGGTGATCACCACTCTCCGCGCATCCTTCATGCCCGTCCCTCCCCCCGTCGATTCCTCAGAAAGCCTGGCCGATGGAAATGATGAACTGCCCCGGCGCCTCCCCCGGGCGCCGATCCAGGAGAACCCCGTACTCCATGCGGAACGGGCCGATCGGCGTCATCAGCCGCAGGCCGGCCCCGACGCACTCGCGCAGATCGCGCAGCGTGTAATCGCTGAGCGTGCGGTAGACATTGCCGACGTCGGCGAAAACGACACCGTGCAGGCGCAGCCAGATCGGGAAGCGGATCTCCTCGTTGAGGAGGAACAGCCCCTCGCCGCCGATCGGCTTCCCGTCCGCGTCGAGCGGGCCGGCGAGATCGCGTCCGATGCCGCGCAACGTGGTGTCGCCGCCGGTGAAGAAGCGCTCCGACTGCGGCACCCCCGACACGGCATCGCCGGTCGAGGTCGGATCGCTCTGCGACCGCCCGAACGGTTCGGCCAAGCCCCCCCGCACCGCCTGCGCCCAGATGAGGCCGGAGGTCAGCTTGCGGAACGTGTAGACCTGGAAGTAGAACTTGGTGAAGTCGGCCTCCGACCCGAAGGCGTTGGCGTAACCCTGCAGGTCGGCGGCGAGAAAATGCCCGCGCAGCGGCTCGAACGGCACGTCGCGGGTATCGTGCAGCGCGGAGGCGGAAACGCTGCCGAGCCGCAGGGTCGTCCCGTCGAAGTCGGCGGAGGCGTCCGACAGGTTGACGTCGCGCAAGGTGTAGCGGTAGCGCAGCCGGGTCGCCTCGGTGAGGTCGCGCCCGAGCTGCGCGGCGAAACCGACGCTGCGCTCGTTGAACGCGGGGCGCTGTTCGTCGATTCCGAACGCCGAGCCGGAGAGATCGTAGCGCCCGCCGAACACGTTCTGCTCGCGGTACAGGATGGAAGCGCGCTGCTCGATGCTGCTGGCGCGCATCTGCAGTCCGAGGTAGCGCCCGGTGCCGAACAGGTTCCGGTGCGCGATCTCGTACAGCCCGCGCAGCCGCTCCTCGCTGTCGTAGCCGATTCCGTACACCTGCCGCAAGGGGGCCGCTTCAAGAACGGTGGCGTGCACCGCCCGCGGCAGCGGCTCGCCCGGCTCGACGGGCTCGACGGGTTCGGCGGCCGGGGCGGCGCCGGCAGGCGGCGCCAGCGGCACCGGCCGCAGGTCGACGGAGCGCACCACCCCCAGCTTGTAGAGGCGCGTCTGGCTGGCGAGCAGGTCGGCGCGACTGAGCGGATCGTGCGGCTCCACGGTGAGCGATCGCCTCAGGACCGTCTCGTTCGTGATCACGTTGCCGGAGATCGTCAGCTCGCCGATCGTCTGGCGCCGCCCCTCGTTCACGGAGAACATCACGTCTCCCTCTTCGGCATCCGCGTCGGCCGCGACCGGCTCGAACCGCGTCTGCACTTTGACGTCGATGTAGCCGGCGTCGTCATAGATCCGGCGCAGGCGCGCCGCGGCCGCTTCGACGCTGGCGCGCGTGAACGGCACCCCTTCGGGCAGATCGACGACCTCGCTCAACCGCGTTTCGGGGAACGCCGTCGCCCCCGGGAAAAGGGTGCTCCGGATCGACACACGCGGCCCTTCCTCGATGTGGAATTCGACCGTGGCGCGCGCCGCGTCAGCACCCGCGATCACCGCGGGCACCTGCACGTCGACCTTGGGGAAGCCGCGCGAGACGTACAGCGTCTGGATCGCCGCCGCATCCTCGCGCAGGCGATCGGCGCGCACGATGCCCCGATGGAACAGGCTGTCCGCGTGGCTGCCGATGACGTGCCGCACCTCCGCCATGCTGATCTGCCGGGCGCCCAGGATCCCGATGGCATCGGCCTGGACCAGCGGACCGGTCTGCACGTCGAAGTTCACATCGAGGACCTCGGGATCGTTGCGCAGGACCCGGGACGTGACCTTCGCAGCGCGCCAGCCGAGGTCCCGCTGCACCGATTCGATCCGGGTGCGCGCCGTCTCGACCGTGTCCTCGACGAAGATGCCTTGCTGCCAGAGCGGCTCGAGAGCGTGGCGCAGACGGCGCGCGCCGCGCGCCCCATCGATCTCGATGCCGATGCGCGGACCGGCCTGGACGCGCACCGTCATGTCGGCGGTCCCCTCCCCGGTTGGCTTGGCGCGCACGTCGACCTCGGCCGCCAGATGGTCCTTCCGGCGGTAGAACGCCAGGAGACGATCGACACCGTCGTTGATCCGCGCGCGATCGCGCCGCACGCCGGGCCGGAGGTGCAGGCGCCGGAGCAAGGTCGCCTCGGGAAAGCGCGGCTCTCCTTCGATGCTCACCGTGCCGATCCGCACCGCGTCGACCGCCGGGAGGCGAATCTCCGGCAGTGGCAGAGGCGGTGGCCGACCGGTGAGCGTGTAGCGGAAATCGCCGCCGATCGAGCCGTTGCTGTCGCGCTCGCTGGTGAACCCGAGGCTGCGTCCGATGGAGTAATCGAGCTGGTAGGCGGCGCCCTGGTTCGCGCCGAGCAGGTCGGTGTAGGTGACGCGCAGGTCGGGGGTGATCTGCTTGCCGACCGTGATCCGGGTCGTCGGATCGCCCTGCGCCACCACCTCCAGGGGGTCGATGGCGATGATGTCGGGCGCCATCCGGCCGAGGTAACGCGAGCTGAGCTCGGAGCCGAGGGTGCCGGCGAGGTAGGCGGAAACGTTTTCCGACGACAGGGCGGTCGCCCCCGTCCCGAACGCGTTCAGGGGCCGGCCGGTCAGCAGGACCGCCACGATGTCCGACTGCGACAGCGCCGGATTGCTGGTCAGCTCGTAATGGAACTTGTCGACCGTGCCCTCGACCTGGAGGGTGATCTGGTACTCCGCGACGCTCGTTTCGGCGATCAGGTTGAACACCGGGTTGATGGTGTCGGGATCGTTGAAATCGATCGTCCCGCTCTGCACCTGGTAGCGCACATGGTTGAACTCGATGGTGCTCCCCTCGAGGGCCGTGATCCGGCCGGCGGCCGAAGGCCGCGCCGCGGTCCCGCTGACCTGGATGTCGGCCTGCCCTTCGATGCGCCCGAAGTCGTTGCGCAGCCAGATCTGATCCGCCCCGCGCAAGGCCAGATCGAGGCGGACGTCGCCTATCGGCCCCTCGGTCGGCTGAATCTCGAACAGCGTCGGTGTCCGGCCGGTCAGGAGGGAGGATTCGATGCGGAAATCGCGGCTGTAGACTCCGCGCACCAGGTTGACCGTGCCGCGCAGCTCCGCCCCGGTCGGATCGAAGATGAAGTTGAAATCGAGATCCGACAGCGATCGGAACCCCTGCGGGAAATCGGCGCTCACGCCACGTCCCAGCAACCGCACATCGGCCGCCATGATCGAGGCCAGGCCCGCCGAGGGCCCCGACTTCCCCAGCAGCACCTCGCCCGAGCCGTCGACGTCGCCCCCGCCGGCCATGAAGTGCAGCGACTCGATGCGCGCCCCCGACCCGTCGAACGCGATCCGCCCCTGCAGGCCGTCGATCGGGAACGGCAGGTCGGGGTAGCGGACCCTGGGAGCGTTCATCTCGAGCGTGCCGCGGAAAGCCGGATCGCGGCGCAGCCCCGACACCACGAGCTCGAGATCCCCCCGCCCTTCCGCCTGCAGCCCGTGCACGAAGCTGCGCAGCAGGGCGAGATCGAACGCTCCGTGCGCTTCGAGATCGATCTCTCCTTGGGGGTTGAGATCGACGCCCCCCGCCACGTCGATGCGCGTCCCGGCGCCGGTCAGAAGCGCCGGATGCAGCGTCAGGCGGCCATCACGCAGCTCCGCCTCGACCCCTCCGTCGCTGATCGCCGACGCGTCCGCCACCGCCACCTGCACCAGCTCGAAGCGCGCCGCCGCCTGAAGGGCGCTCGGATCCGCCGCCGGCCCGGTGACGGTCGCCCGGCCGGTGAGCGACAGGCTGACGTCTTCGGGAACGCCGGGCATCAGCTCCGCGCCGCGCAGCGTGAGGTCGGCGACGTCGACCGTCAGATCGATCGGGTGGCCGGCTCCGATCCCGACTCCCCCGTGCAGGCTCAGCCCGCGCGCCGGAGCGGCGCCCGAGATCGACATCGTGTCGCCGGCGAGACCGTTCTCGAAAGTCACCTCGCCGGCGGCGAACGTCCCGACCGTCACGTCGCGCGCATGAATGGCGAGGCGCCCCTCGGGGCGGAGCAGGGCGCCGCGCACCTGCCCCTCGAGGCTCTCGATCCGGCCGGTGATCGCCGCCCCCCCGAACCATGGCGAGAAAGGAATCAGGTCGATGCCGCCGCCCTGGAGCGAGAGCCCGGCTTGGGCCGCGCCGGCGGAGTTCCCGGGAACCGGATGCACCGGCAGGGAGCCTTCCACCCGCACCGCTCCCTCCCCTTGCCTCAGGACGATGCCGGCCGCCCGCGCGATGTCGTCGCGCAACTCCACCGTTCCACGCAGGGAATCGAAGCGAATCCCCTCGACCACCAGCGGCCCGGTGGCGATCTCGGCCTTGCCCTCGGGCGCGGCAAACGTCCCGGCCACGGTGATCGGCCCGCTGACCACTCCCTCGACACGCGGTCCGTGACCCAGGAGCGACGTGAAAAGGCCCGCCGGAAAGGAGCCGAGCACGGCCGCGAGGTCCATGCGGCCGGCGCCGTGAAAATCGATCGTGCCGCGCAGCGTCGCCGTCCCCTGTTCCGCCGGCCGCCATGTGGCGCTCCGGATCGTCAGCCGATCGCCGGCGTAGAGAATGGAGGCCTCGATCGCCCCGATCGGCGTCGCGTGCCAGCGGAGCCCGGCCCCCGACAGTCGGCCCTCGAAACGCAGGCCGCTCCGGTCGTAACGCAGATCTCCGTCCCATTCCCACTGACCGCCGAGGGCCTGCACCATCGCCTCGAGCGACGATTCGGCCGCCGGCGCCGCGGCGCCGCGACCGATCGGCTGCGGCGGTCCCCAGGCGATCAGGCGCACCGGCAGCGGCCGCGCCGTCCGGGCCGCCCCCCCTCCCGACGCCATGCGAAACAGCGGCAGCAGCTCGGAGATGTTGCCGGTGGCCCCGCTCAGGTGGAGCTCGAGTCCGTTCTCCGGGGAGAAGCGCCCCGCGAACCGTCCGGCGACACTTCCGGTGCGCACGGTTCCCTGGTCCATCAGCACGGAGCGGCCATGCGCCGTCAGCCGCACCTGCGCCTGCAGCGACTGCGTGACGCCGGCCCGGGGAGCGAAGCGGCCATCGATCTCGAGATCTCCCGAGCCGCTCAGGCTGTCGATCCCGGACGGGTCGATCCGATGCGCGCCGTGGTAGCGCACCGTTCCCTGGATCGGCGGGCCGCTCCAGGCGGCGAGCGCCAGCAGCCGCTGCGCCTCCAGCCGTTCGGCGTCGATCGTGGCGCGCGCCTCGAATCCCCCCGCGGGCGCGGGAGCCAGGGTCACGGCCCCGGTGACCGCGCCTCCGAGAAGCTCCGCCTTGAAGTTGTCGAGGTGGATGGCGTCGTCGATGCGCAGATCGCCCTGCAGGGCATCGACCTGGACCCCGAACAGCCGCACGGCGGGGGCGGAAAACTTTCCCGTCGCCCGCGGCAGGCCGCCGCTCCACGCGGCGTCCACGCGCGCCTCGATCCGTCCGCTCGGGTCGGCCCCCGCCGGCAGGAAGCGCGACAGGCCGGCGGTGTCGAGGGCGATCACCGCCTGACCCTGCAGGCGCGGGGAGGTTTCGAGGTCGGCGAGATCGCCGCGGCCGGAGAGGTCGAGCCCGCCACCGTGCAGGATCACCGGGTCCAGGTGGACGCCCGCCGGCGTGGCGTCGAACCCGACCTGGCCTTCGAGCCCGTCCCAGTCCCACGACGGCGTATGCAGCGATCCGCTGCCGCATTGCGCCCGCCCGGCCAGGCCGGTCGCGCCGAGCGGGGCGCGCGCATCGAGCCCGAATCGATCGCATCGAAACCGGATGCCGCCCGGGCCCTCAATCTGGATGTCACCATGGCGCACCCGCACCGAGGACCCGGGCGGCAGCGGCGCCTCCGCGGGCCTCTCCCGATCCGGGCCGGCCGGAGCCTGCCCGGCGGCTGGCGGGGCAGCCGGTGCGCCGGCCGGCGAGCTGGGCGGCACGGGCGGCGGGGAAGCGGGCGGCGCGAATTGCGGACCCGGGCTCCCGATCGGCAGCAGGAACCGCGCCCGTGGCCGCTCGGCATCGATCGCGACCGGGTGCTTCCCCCATCTCAGGAAGGCGAGGGGGCGGCCGCTGATCTCCAGCCGCTCGACCGTCGCTCCGGCCTGCAGGCCGAACGCCCCATCCTGCGTCAGGTTCAGATCAAGAAGGATGAGACGCAACGGGTGCAGCGCGATCG
>JAYUCR010000401.1:0-8305 GCA_043740165.1 Acidobacteriota bacterium
GAATCCCGCCTGTCCTCCAAGTTCAAGTCGAACCTCCGTCGCTGCCGAAGGCGGCTCGAGGAGCGCGGCGTCATGAGCGTGCAGCGTGTGACCGGGGGAGCCGAGCTGCAGGGTCGCCTCGAGGACTGTTTCGCGCTGGAGCGCAGCGGCTGGAAGGGCAGGAATGGAACCGCGGCCGCGCAGAGCAAGCAGACCCGCGGCTTCTACACCGGACTGGCCCAACGAGCCGCCTCCGGCGACTATCTTTCACTCTTCTTTCTGATGCTGGAGGGCAGGCCGATCGCCGCCCAATACGGGCTCACGCGTCGCGGGGTCTACTCCCTCGTGATGACGTGCTACCAGGACGAGTTCAGGCGATACAGCCCCAGTCACCTGCTGTTGCAGGAGGTGATGAAACTCTGCATCGCCCAAGGCTTGAGCGAGTTGGATTTTCTCGGATGCGACCTGGAATGGAAGCTGGATTGGAGCCGGATCGCCCGCTCTCATCACTGGATGTTCATCTTTCGGGACGATCGCATGGGAAGGGTCCTGCAGAAGGCCAAGTTCGACTGGATTCCGGCAGCGAAAGAAACGTTCAAACGGTGGAGGGGGGATCCCGGTGCTGAAGTTCAAGTCGCCATCGGCCATTGAAGCCGTCGAAGTGGTCGACCGTTCGGGGTTCATGGCCCTGGAACAGGAATGGAACGATCTCGTGGTCACGACGCGGGACGAGCCTTTCTACCGTCACGAATTTCTCCGCATCTGGATGAACCACTTCACCCCGGGCGCCAAACTGGAGATTCTCACGGCCCGCGATCGCACCGGCAAGCTGGCGGCTGCTTTTCCTCTCGTGAAGACACGCGGGTTCTTCTGCGGGCTGCCGGCGCGGGTCGGGGAGTCGACGGGCAACGCGCATTCGTGCCGATTCGACATGGTGGCCGAGGACGGACGCAACGCGGGCAAGTCGTTCTTCGCGCACCTGGCCGCCGACAAGTCCTGGGACATGATCAAGATCGCCGACGTGCCGGAGGGAGGCAACGCCTGGCACCTGTACCGGGCGGCCGAGGAAGCGGGGTTCCCGGTCGGCACCTGGGAGTCCCAGCGCAGTCCGTACCTGCCCCTTCCGTCCTCTTATGACGAGCTGCTGGAGCGGATGAGCTCGAGTTTCAGGGCCAACCTGCGTCGCCGCCGTCGGCGATTGGAAAAGATGGGCGCCGTCAGCGTCGAGCGCGTCACCGGTGGCGTCGACCTTCAGGCACGCCTGGAGGAGGGATTTGCGATCGAGCGGAGCGGCTGGAAAGGGAAGAATGGCACGGCCATCCTGCAGGACGCGAGAACCTACGGGTTCTACACGGACCTGGCGCACTCGGCCGCCGCCCGCAACTACCTGTCACTCTTCTTCCTCAAACTCAACGGCAGGTCGATCGCCTTTCACTATGGGTTCACCTACGGCGGCGTCTACTACATGCCGAAGCTCGGATACGACGAAACCCTCAAAGAGTGCAGCCCGGGGCTCGTGCTGCTGGAGGAGATCCTCAAGGACTGCATCGGCCGCGGGGTGAAGGAGTTCGACTTCCTCGGGCTGGACGGAGAATGGAAGACCCAGTGGAGCAGCCAGATGCGCCGCCACGACTGGCTCTACATCTTTCGCAATTCGCGGTTCGGCCATGCCTTGCAGGCGGCAAAATTCAAGTTGATCCCGGCGGCGAAGCAGGTTCTGTGGCCCTGGAGAGAGAGCCATGGAAGCGCTGTCTGAACCGACGATCTTCGTCCCCGCCTTCCCAACCATCGCGCCCGAGATGCTCCTGCGCCGGCGCGGGGCCGCCCGACAGCACCCGTTCTCGTCTCCGACCGTCCGCTACTTCTACTTCGCGCGCAACGCCATCTGGCACACCGTCAGGATGCTCGGGCTCGATCGGGGAGAGGTGCTCGTTCCCTCCTACCATCACGGGGTCGAGATCGAAGCGCTGCTCGACGCCGGCGCCCAGGTGCGGTTCTATCGGGTCGGCGGGAGGTTCGAGGTGGACCTCGAGGACGTGGAATCGAAGATCGGCCCCGGGACCTCCGCCCTCTATCTGACGCACTTCGCCGGTTTCCCGGGCCCTGTCCATGCCATGAAGAAGCTGGCGGAAAAGCACTCCCTTCCGTTGATCGAGGATTGCGCCCTTTCGCTGTTTTCGAAGGACGGCGATCGGGACCTGGGCGTGACCGGCGATGTCGCGATCTTCTGTCTCTACAAAGTGTTGCCCGTCCCCAACGGCGGAGCGCTGGTCTTCAATGGCCCCGGACACGGCGAGCTTCCCGAACCTCCCCCTCCGCCCTTTTCTTCGACCTTGAGCCTGCTGTCCTCGTCGCTGCTCCGCAACATGGCGCTGCGCGGCGGAAGTCCCGGGCGTCGCCTGCGCAAGGCCGCCCTGGGGCTGGGCAAGCGATCGCTCAAGGCCGCCCACATCGCGCCGGTCCTCGTCGGCACGCAGCACTTCAACCGCGCCCATCTGAATCTCGGCATCAGCGGGCTGACGCGACAGCTGGCGCTCGGGCAGGATGTCGACCGGATCGTCGAGAGGCGCCGCCGGAACTATCACTTCCTGCTCGAGCGGCTGCGTGACGTGTCGGAACCGATGTTCACGGCCCTGCCGGCCGGTGTCGTCCCGCTCTTCTACCCGATGCTGGTCGAGGACAATCGGGCGACCGTGGAGCGGCTCCTCGCCCGGGGAATCGAAGCGGTCGAGTTCTGGCGCGACTTCCACCCGGCCTGTCCCGCGGCGGAATTCCCGGAGGTGGCCAGGCTCCGCACGAGCATGGTGGAGATCCCCTGTCACCAGGATCTGACGCTCCGCACCATGGAGAAAATCGCCGCCCGCGTTCGCGACGTGCTCGCCTGATTCTCCATCCTGCCTGATTCTCGATCCTGGAGGATGGGAGCCCCGCGCCGGGTTTCGGCGCGGGGTCCCTGGGGTGGGAACTGAGTGTGGCGGGGAAAAGGTCGAGGGGGGCTCTCTAGTCGAGCTTGTTGCCCTTGAATGTGTAAGTCAGGACGGCTCCGCCCTTCTTCGTCATGATCAATTTGCCTTCGATGCCCTTCTCGTGGACGGTGCCGGTCAGGACGGCGTTCCCCGCGGTGGCGCTGTTCGCTTCCGTCTTGAAGGTCCAGTCCTTGTCGCCGGATTTCGCGACCTCGTAGGGCGACGACGCAAACCCGGACTTCTGACCTTCATTCATGGTCAGCATTCCGTCCGCGAAGGTGAGACCCTCCTTGTAGTCCTTCTCGCCCTTTTCCTTCGCCATCGAGTCCGGCGCGACGTCAATCTTCCAGCTCGTGCCGTCGAGGGCCGCGATCTTCTCGCTGGCGAACACCATCATGCTGAACGCGAACGCGAGTGCTGCCAGCCATCCAATGTGCTTCATGCCTGCCTCCACTGAAAATTGATACATTGCGCTTTATTTTTCTAGCAGGGCCTAGGGGCTGCCCCGCTTTTCCCGAAATGGATATCTGCGGCGGCAACCTTGGCCCGAACCACACGGACCTCACAATCGGAGGTTTTCTGAATCCGTGGTCAGGCAAACACTGATGACGAGGCGCCGGGCGAACCGGGAAAGGGCGGGGCGGCTGGACTCGATGCAGGAGGCGCCGACGACTGGCGGGCGCGAAGAAGCGTTACCGCGCCGCCGGCATGGAGGGAGTTCCGCCGGCGGCGCGGGCTCGTCGCTAACGAACCGGCACTGGAGGCCGGCCCGGCAGCAGAAGCGGAGCTGCCATCTGGCCCCGGCGCGGCAGGTTGAAGTACAGAACCCCCTCGCCGTGCCAGTCGAAGATCTCCTCGTCCGAGACCGTCGGCGTGACATCGTCCGAGGCGGTGAGCTTCAGGACGTACGGTCCTGGTGCTCCCAGCCCGTCGAGCCGGGTGAAGCGCGGCAGGTGCGACTTCGCGTAATCCACCGCGACCTTCGCCGGGGAGACGCTCGACAGCACGGCAGCGTCGCTCCCGGCGCGGTACACCATGAGGTCGAGCGCCGTGCCGCCGGCATCGATGCGGCGGACACAGATGGGGAACGGCAGCGGCCGATCGAAGGAGAAGACCGTCGTGCCGTCCTGACCCGTGGTGCCTGCGCAGGTGCCGGGGGCAATCGTGAAGTCGGGCAGCCCGTCGGCGCAGCCGAAGTTCGAGTCGACATCGGCCAGAATCCTGCCCGTGCCCGGGATGTCGGCGTAGGCGAGCCCCTCGCCGGGCACACCGTCGGGGAGGAGCGCGTGCGCGCAGCCGTCGAGCCCGTGCGTGACCACCTCGGGAGCGATCGCGGCCGGAGCGACGGAGATCGTCCCGTGGAGCCGGTTGCCGTCGGGGTCGGACAGGGTGACCATGGCATCGAGCGCGCCGAAGGGGCGTGATATCGAGGCGATGGAGTCGATCCGCACGATCGGCTGGCAGGCATCGCCGGCGCCGTCGTTGTTGGTGTCGAGTTGCATCGGATTGAACGCCATCGGGCAGTTGTCGGTGTCGCCGCAGCGGCCGTCGTGGTCGACGTCGTTCACCGGGTCATGCGGGCAGGCGTCGCAGTCGTCGGCGATCCCGTCGCCGTCGGTGTCGGGGCCGCCCCCCGCGAGGATCGCAGCGACGTTTCGCCCCGGCACGTAAGCGTCGGGACAGGCATCGACCGCATTGGCCACCGCGTCACCGTCGCGGTCGCCGTCGCAGGCGTCACCCGCCCCGTCGCGGTCGAGATCGCGCTGGTCGGGGTTCGACTGCAGGGGGCAGTTGTCACAGAGGTCGCCCGAGCCGTCGCCGTCGGTGTCGAGTTGGTCGGGGTCGGCGACGAGCGGACAGTCGTCCGCGATGTCCGGTACCCCATCGGCGTCGGCGTCCTGCGTCAGCACGAGCTCGAAAGTGGCCTCGACCGGGGGGCGAGGCGGAGGGGCCTGCCCCAGCGCGACCAGCACATGCCGCTCGCCGTCGAACGCGGCCACGAGCGGGTCAAGGACAGGCAGCGGCGCGAGCGTCGGCAGGGCCGACCAGGCGACCCCGTCGTACGGACGCACCGCGCTCGGGGGGCTGCCGCCCAGCACGATCATCTGCCGCCGAGCCGGGTCGAACCCCGCGGAGAGCCCGTCGAGCGGCGGGAGACTGCCGCGATAGTCGACTGGCTGCCAGGTGGCGCCGTCGAACTCCCAGACATCGTTGAGCTGTTCATTCAGCGCGTTCCGGCCTCCGGCCAGGACCGTGACACCGTGGAACGCGTCGTAGGCGGCCACCGGCGCCGTGCGGGATGACGGAGAGCGGGGCGATGGCACGATCTTCCAGGCGCCTCCGGCGTAGACCCACGTCTCTCCGAGGGTGGGCCGCCCTGAGCGGCTGCCGCCGAACAGCACCAGCGCCGCGCGGCGGCTGTCGTAAGCGAAGGCGAAGTCGCTGCGCGGGCCTGGGTTGATCGACAGTGCCTGGCGGGTCCAGGCGTGGGTCGCGGCATCGTAGTCCCATTGATCCGACAGCACGCTGCCGTCGAGGTTCCGGGTGCCGCCGTACATAACGACCCGGCCGCGGGCCGAGTCGTAAACCATGCGATGACCGTAGCGGGCCTCCGGCGCGCCGGCGCCGGCGAACGGGTGCCAGGCCGCCCCGTCGAACTCCCATGTGGTTCGATCGTCGGCGCCGGCGCCGCCGAACAGTACGACCACACGGTGCGTGGCGTCGAACGCCGCCGCCATGCCGGGCTTCGGCGAGGGCGCCGACGAGCCGGCCGGGAGAGCGGGCCGCCAGAGGTCGAGGGCGGTGCCTGTCGGGCCACCCGCGTCGCAGAGATCGCCGATGCCGTTGCGGTCGGCGTCAAAGCCGGGATAGTTGGCGACGTCGGGACAGTTGTCCGTCGGCTGCGCAATGTGGTCACCGTCCGAGTCCAGCAGCTGGTACAGATGCAGACCGGGCCACGCATCGGCGGCGCCGAGATACGCGTCGCTTCCCGCCGACAGGCCGCGCACGTCGATGGGGCCAGAGGGGTCCGCGAAGCCGGTCGCGGCCGGGAGGAATGACAGGAAGGCACCCCCCGCCATGTTCCCGGCGGAGGGCACGGTGATGCTCGCGGCACCCGTCTCGGCGATCGCGGTGAAGCGATGCAGCCCCGGCGGCTCGATCTCGATCCGCAGGTGATCGAAGACGCCGCGTGTCCCGCCGACGTTGTCGTTCAACGGCACACCAAGGACATCGATGCGGGCCCGCCGGTCGCCTTGCGGGTCGATATGCATGCCGCTGACCTGGAGGATCTCCGGGACGGTGATCGGCGGCAGGCCTTCCGTGATGGCCACGGTATCCAGGGTCGTGGCGCGCAGCAGGCGGAGCGGCAGGGGGAGGAATCTGCCGTAGGGATAGGTCGCAGGCAGCAGGCCGTCCAGGGCGCTCCCCGGGGGCGGAGTGATGTCGTCGCTGGGGCTCGGGAAGGGGCGATCGTCGAGAATCTGATTCCGGTTGCGGTCCTCGACGCCGCGATCCAGCCGGCCGTCGCCGTCGATGTCTTCACCTGGATCGAGTCGGCCGTTGCCGTTGAAGTCTTCGTCGATGTCGTCGAGATGGCCGTCGCAATCGATATCTTCGCGGCTCGCGCCTTCGCACCCGCCGGGCGGGGTCAGCCGGCCGTCGCCGTCACGGTCTTCTCCGGGGTCGAGCCGGCCGTTGTGGTTGATATCCTCGAATACGTCGAAGGCTCCGTCGTGGTCGCGGTCCTCGACCGGACCGAGGAGCTCGGTCGGGGTGTTCAGGCTCTGGAGGTTGTAGGCGGTTCCGTTCCAGGCCAGGGAGATGACGAGAATTCCCCCATGAGACGGAACCCGTTCCCCGTAGGGGTAATAGGTGCCTCGCCTGCCGTTCTCGTCCTGATCGGCGTCCAAGGTTGACACGACGGGGCGATCGTTGAGCACGAAGTCGCGGTTGCGATCCTCATTGCCGAGGTCGAGATGGCCGTCGCCATCCCTGTCCTCGCCCGGGTCGAGCCGGCCGTTGCCGTTGTCGTCCTCGTTGATGTAATCGAGGTGCCCATCGCAGTCGAGGTCCTCGCGCAACACGCCGTCGCAGGCGTCCGTCAGGTGCCCGTCGAGGTCGCGGTCTTCCCCGGGGTCGAGCTGGCCGTTGCGGTTCCGATCCTCGAACACGTCGAATCGGCCATCCGCATCGAGGTCCTCGCGCTCGTGCTGGATGATGAGCACGAGGGGCGGATGGGCGGGAGACGCGAAGGCCGGGCAACCGTTGGTCCGTGGGTCTCCCCAGCCGCCCGGCCCGTCGGCCGGAGCCTCGACGCGGTAGTCGGGCAGCCCGTCGCCGTCGACATCGCCGACGTTGACGAGCCACGCCGACGCCGGCAGGCTCCCGCTGTTGTGGTTGTCGCCCGCGCCCAGCAGGAAGAAAGACGCGCTCGGCGCAGCGCCGAGACCGGTGAGTATGACTGGGGGGCCGGCCGACGGGTCACCGCTGGTGATGCGGGCCCCTTGTCCCGGAGAACAGGCCGCCCATGCGGGCGCCCCAACGGTCAAGGCAACGGCGGCCGTCAGTAGTAATAAGAGGTAGAAGAAGAAGCGAAGGTGGGCGGCAACTGCGGACGCCTTGTGCATGGCGGCCTCCTTAGGGACTTCTGTTGGGGGCGCCGTGCCGGCAGAGCGTTCCGCGCGTGGCGCCATTCCGTGAGCCCAACGTACGCCTGCAGCGGGCGGACGCGGTGCCGCCGTTTGCCGGGTCAGCGGAGAAGGCCCCGCGCGGGCGGCGGACGCGCCAACGCCGGAGGGGGCCGTGGGCCGGTCGCGCCGCTCCAGGTGTTCAGAGGTCGGTTTCTGCTCCTGCCGATTTCCAATTCAAGATTTAATATTAATGATCCGGAAGATACGATAAATATATTGTTCCAAGTCCTAAATAGACTATATTGAGCACCCATAACGCATTGGGTCCGGCCACCAGGAGATATCCCCTTGGGCTGGTGGGACGCCCGCGAAGGAGGAGCATGGACACGCCGCTGCGCTCGTTTCTCGAAATTCCCTACGACCAGCTGGAGGAGCTGAATCTCCAGGCCAAGGCCGACCGCGTGGCCGGCAAGGACCCCGGCAAAATCCGCGAGACCCGGTTGAAGTTCCTGACGGACGAGAAGCGGATCAAGGCGGTGACCGTCTGCTTCACCGACCTCGAAGGGCGCTTCCACATGCTCGACTACGACAAGAAGTTCCTGCTCAAGTCCGCCGACAACCTCACCTTCGACGGCTCGTCGATCCGCGGCTTCTCCCGCCAGGCGGAATCGGACTTACGCCTCGGGATCGACTGGCCGGCGTTCTACATGCTGCCCGCCGACGTGTTCG
>JAYUCR010000402.1:0-3419 GCA_043740165.1 Acidobacteriota bacterium
CTGGTGGAAATACTGCATGCGTGAGGTCGCCGGGCCGAAGGTCTGGGTGACCGGCGCCGTCCGGACGGCGACCGCGGGACGGTCCATGGCGCCCTCGGCCGCCACCTGCTCCAGCAGGCGCTTCCGGCGGACCACCCCGGGGGCCGCGATCGACAGCCGGAATCGGAAGTAGGTGAAGGCGAGGATGAGCACCGCGGCGCCGACCCAGATCACCCGGTTCCAGAGCAGGACGCCGGTCAAGGGCAGCCCGTTGGTGTTGCGCTCCGCCACCGTCCAGTAGCGCGAGTAGAGATCGAAGGCGCCGAAGCCGTACGGGTCGAGGAGTGCGCCGATGGTCCGGTTGTCGAGGTCGTTGAGCCAGACCTGTGCTATCCCCCAGCCGGTCATGAAGGTCACGACGCCGGCATAGGTGTACATCAGGCTGCGGGTCAGGGTGGCGATGGAGAAAAAGATCGCCCCGGTCAGAAAGAGGTTCGGCAGCACGAAGATCAGCACGCCCTGGAGGTAGGGCGCCAGGTGGAACGCTCCGACGCGCTCCGGCTCCAGCCAGGGCATGAAGCTGCCGATGACGATCCCCAGAATCACCCCGAGGAAGACCAGGTTGGCGACCAGGAGCGATCCGCCGAAGCGCCCGAAGAGGTAGTCACGCTTCTTGAGCGGCAGCGAGAAGAAGAGAGCGTCGGTCTGGCTCTCGAAGTCGCGGTGCACGCTGTTGGAGACGAACGCGGTGGTCAGGAAGGTGCCGATCACCGTCATCACCGCCAGCATCTGGAAGATGACGAACGGCGCGTTGCGGTTGATGCTGCCGATGGAGCCCCCGAGCATGATCGCGTCGGTGGTGACGGCGCCGAAGGTGAACAGGAAGAACAGGGTCGAGGCGATCCAGAACAGCGGCTGCCGGATCTGGTAGCGGAGCTCGAAGAGGGCGATGCGGAGCAGCATCGGCGTCAGGCCGCCTTCTGATCGGCGGTGCGCAGGGTGGAGAAGTAGACGTCCTCGAGGTCGGCCGGCACCGCCTCGAACGAGGGATCCGGCCGGTCGGGGGCGACGACATGGATCGCGGTCCGCCCGCCGACCAGGCGGGTCGAGATCACCATCCAGTCTTTCTCATGCGCCGCGAGCTGATCGCGCTCGATGATCTTCTTCCAGACGCGTCCCTTGAGCCCGTCGATGATCCGCAGCGGATCCCCGGTCAGAAGGACCTGCCCGGCGGCGATGATCGCCATCCGGCTGCAGAGATCCGAGACGTCGTCGACGATGTGGGTCGAGAGGATCACCACGACGTTCTCGCCGATCTCGCTCAGCATGTTGTTGAACCGCAGCCGCTCGGCGGGGTCGAGGCCGGCGGTCGGCTCGTCCACGATGATCAGGGTCGGGTTTCCGAGCAGCGCCTGGGCGATACCGAAGCGCTGCTTCATGCCGCCGGAGAAGGTGCCCAGCTTGCGCTTCCGGACGTCGTACAGGTTGGTGCGCTGCAGAATCGCCTCGACCGTCTCCTTGCGCTCGCGGGCGTCGACAATCCCCTTCAGCACCGCGAAATGGGTCAGCATTTCCAGCGCCGAGACCTTCGGGTAGACGCCGAACTCCTGCGGCAGGTACCCAAGGGTCCGGCGCACCGCGTCCTTGTCCTTGAGGACGTCGAGGGCTCCCATGCGAATGCTGCCGCTGTCCGGCTCCTGCAGGGTGGCGATGGTGCGCATCAGGGTCGACTTCCCGGCGCCGTTCGGCCCCAGAAGCCCGAACATCCCGGCGGGGATCTGCAGCGACACGTTGCGCAGCGCCTGCACCCCGTTCGGGTAGGTCTTGGACAGGTTGTCGATGACAAGTTCCGGCGTCATGAAGTCTCCTCCCTCAGATCTGTCTCGATATCGCTGCGATCTTACGCCGACGGCCCCCCGCAGGTTCCGATTGATCGCTCCTCGGCCCGCTGCATCAGGCTTCAGCTCCAGGACAGGCACCCAGGGAGCGTCCTGGTGCTGTTCGACAGGCGCATCACGGCTCCTTTCGATGATAGTCGGGGTAGGAGGGGCGCTTCGAGGGCGGGGGCGGGGCCGACGGCAGACGGTCCATGATCGATTTGACGGCCGCCTCGAGCTGGGTATCGCGTCCGGCGCGCCAGAGGGCCGGGTCGAGCTCGACCTCCTGGTCGGGATCGACGCCGTGGTTTTCGACGTCCCACTTGCCGTCGAGGTTGTAGAAGGCGACACGCGGGGCGGTGACGGTCCCGCCGTCCATGAGGACCGGGTAGTCGTAAATGCCGACCAGGCCGCCCCAGGTGCGCTTTCCAATCAGCGGGCCGATCTTCGCCTGCCGGAAATACCACGGCAGGGCGTCTCCGCCCGAGCCGGCGTATTCGTTGATCAGCATCGCCTTCGGTCCGGGGATCAGACCGACCGGGGTCTGGAAGTCAGCGCCGTGGCGCGTCGTCCAGTGGCTCATGAGGGTGCGCCGCAGGATGTCGATCATGTAGTCGGCGACGTAGCCGCCGCCGTTGAACCGCTCGTCGATCACCGCCGCCTCGCGCCCGAGCTGCGCGAAGAAGTAACGGTTGAAGCTTTCGTATCCTTCGTCCCCGGTGTTCGGCAGGTAGATGTACGCCGCGCGCCCGCCGGTCAGGCGATCGACAGTGCGCCGGTTGTCGTCGATCCAGGCGCGGTGCCGGAGCGCGTCCTCGCTGTCGACCGGGATCACCGAGACGTCGCGCGCCCCTTCCGGCGACGGCTTCGGCGAGACCCTGAGCACCACGGTGCGGCCGGCGGTCCCCTCGAAGAGGGCGAAGATCTCGTCGGTGCCGCGCAGCTCGCGTCCGTTCACCGCCAGGAGGTAGTCACCCGGCTGGACGTTCACGCCGGGGCCGGTGAGCGGAGCGCGCAGCTCCGGGTTCCAGTTTTCGCCGGAGTAGATGCGCGCGAAGCGGTAGCGGCCCGATTCGATCGCGTAGTCGGCGCCGAGCAGTCCCGCCGTCGGCTGATCCGGATGCGGCAGATCGCCGCCGTTGACGAACAGGTGCCCGACCGACAGCTCGCCGAGCATCTCGGCGAACAGGTAGTTCAGATCGCCGCGGCTGCCGAGGCGATCAAGGAACGGCGCGTAGGTCGTCTCGGCCGCATTCAGGTCGAGGCCGTGGTGCCCCGGGTCGTAGAAGAAGTCCCGTTCGATCCGCCAGACCTCGTGGAACATCTGGCGCCATTCGACGCGCGGATCGACGCGCGCCTGCATCTCTGCGGTGCGCAGCGCCGGCGCGTCGTCCTCGGGCTGTTCCGTGGAGGAGGCGATGTGCCAGGCGTCGTCGCGGCGGTACAGAAGGGAGGCGCCGTCCGCCGACAGGCGCGCCGACGACACCCAGTCCTCCGTGTCGGCGTCGTCGCCCAGCCCGCTGATCCGATCGACGACCTGTTTCAGCTCGCGGCTCTCGAGAT
>JAYUCR010000403.1:0-3414 GCA_043740165.1 Acidobacteriota bacterium
GTGCGCATCCCCATCTGGGCCATCGCCACGCCGAGGTTGGCGACGGTGGTCGATTTCCCTTCGCACGGCGACGCCGAGGTGAACAGGAAGGTGCGCCCCGCCTTGCCGAGACGGGAGAACTCGAGGTTGGTGCGCAGGGAGCGGAACGCCTCGGCCGCCGGGGACTGCGGCGCGAACTGGGTCACGAGGCTCGTGAACCCGTCCACGTGCGGGTCGGTGGCCAGCCCCGGGTGGCGCTGCAGGATCTCCTTCCGCACCGCGTCCTTCTCGATGTGCGGCACCACCCCGATGACCGACAGCTCCAGATACTGCTCCACGTCCTCGATGCTGCCGATCGAGGTGTCGAGGCTCTCGACCGCGAAGGCGGCGACCAGGCCCAGCAGCAGGCCGACCAGAAGCCCGACCAGGCCGCGCAGCAGCCGTCCGGGGGCGCTCTTGGGGGCGGCGTGCGTCGCCGTCTCGACCACCGAAAGCTCGGTCACCTTGTCCGCCTCGCGGATGAGCGCCTCCTGGTGCTTGCGCATCAGCATCTCGTACGCCTCGGCGTTCACCGTGACGTCGCGCTGCAGCTGCATGAGACGCTGCTCGGTGCGCGGGAAGAGGGCCAGCTTGGCGTCGAGCACCACCTTGCGCTGCTCGGTCAGGTCGAGGGCGGTGCGCGTCTGGCGGCGCAGCCGCTCGGTGAGCCGGTCGATCTGGCCGCGCAGCTTGACCAGCTCGGGGGCTTCGTCCTGCATGAACGCCTCGAGCGAACGCTTGCGATCTTCGAGCCCGGCGAGATCCTTGCGCAGGGTGGCGAGCCCTTCCTCCGGGAGATCGACCAGGGCCAGATCGGGGGAGGTGCCCGGGTCGCCCGGAGTGTTGAGGATGGCCAGCAGGGAAGAGAGCGCCACCACCTGCGCCTCGGTCCTGGCGGCTTCGTCCTGGAAGAACTGAACTTCCTTGGCGTCCGGGTTCCGCGCGCCGCTGTTGGCCTCGCGGAAGGCGGTCAGCTGCTCCTCGGCGTCCTGCAGCCTGGCGCTGACCTCCGACACCTGCTGCTCGACGAACCGCCGGGCGTCGATCGCCTGCCGGTTGCGCACCAGGGTGTGCAGCTCGATGTACTCCTCGGTCACCGCGTTGGCGACCTGAAGCGCCTCGTCCTGGGTGCCGCAGGCGGAGCGGATTTCGATCAGGCTGGTGTTGTCGATCGGGCGCGCTGAATAGGAAGCGATCAGCTGATCGAGCCGCGCCGACATCGGACGGTCGGCGAGCACCTCTTCGAGCGTCGCCTGGGACGGGATCCGGTGCAGTCGCTGCGCCGCCTTCAGCGCCACCGGCTTGCTGGCGATGATCTGCGCCTGGGTGGCGAGGTCATCGCCCGGGCTCCAGGAGAAAGCTTCCAGGAAGAGCCCCGCCACGCTGTCGGTGCGCGTCCACTTGACGCGCGCGGTCGCCTCGAACAGCGGCGGCGCGTAGGGGGTCAGCGCCAGCGTCAGGAGGCCGAGCATCAGGCAGCAGCCGACGACCACCTTCCAGCGGCGGCGCAGGATTCTCAGGTAGTCCTGGAGGTTGAGGTCGTAAGTGGCGGCCATGTCAGTTTTTCCTGAAGTTGTCGATGATGTAGAGCGATTCGATGGTGTTGAGCGCCGGGCTGATGACCGTGAAGATGTCCTGCAACGTCCCCAGGGCCCCCCGCGGCACGTAGACGATGTCCCCCGGGCCGAGAGCCAGGTCGACCGACCGGTCTCCGGTCTTGAAGAGGTGCTTGAGGTCCGCCACCTGCATTTCGGGCTGACCGTCGGCGCTGTGGCGAATCACCGCGACCTCGGTCGGATTGCCGCGCCGCAGGATCCCGCCGGCGTTCGCGATCGCCTCGACGAGATTCATCCGATCGAAGATCGGCACCACGCCGGGCCGGCTGACGTCGCCGAGGACGAATATCTTCCGGTTTCCCATGGCGAGCGACGGGAGGTAGACGAAATCGCCGTCGTTCAGCATCGGGTTGTCTGTGGCGCTCTGCTGGAACACGGCGCGGAACAGGTTGACCTCGCTGGTGACGCCGTCGTGGCCGACCACCTGGACACGCATCAGATCGGCGTCCGGGGTCGGACCGCCATGCACCGACAGAAAGGTGACCAGGCGGGTCGGGCCGGCGAGAGGCCACTCTCCCGGTCCGCTGTCGGTGCGGGCCGTGGTGCGCACCTCGCCCATCAGGTTGACGCGGTGTCCCGCGTAACGCAGCACCAGGAGCTCGGTATAGATTTCCTTGTAGATCTTCGCCAGGCGCGATTCGATCTCCTGTTTGGCCTCGGGCGCGGTCCGGCCCCCGAGCTCCAGCGTCCCGAATCCGAGGATCGGCAGGAAGGCGGTGCCGTCGCTCTGCACCGTCAGCTGCTTCTCGTCGAGCTTCTCGCCGTCCCAGATGCGCAGGCTCAGGATGTCGCCGGGCGCAAAGCGGTAGTCGGCGGCCGGAGCGAATCCCTGCTCGGGGGCGGGCGCCACCACCGCGGCTTGTCCGCCCGTGAGGGCGCAGAGCGTCGCCAGCAGGAACACCGCCGCGCGGCGCACGAAGCGCGGGCGGCGGCGCTTGAGGGCCAGGCGGAACAGCGCCCGGCGCAGCGCCTCCGGGCTGTCGTCGACCGGCACGCGCAGCCCGTCGCGCACCACCTCGACGACCCGGCCCAGGAGGGCCTCCCGGAGCACCGGCGCGTCGGGGGCCGCTTCGGCGTCCCCCTGCAGTCGATAGTGCCGCCGGCCGTTGTCGAGGATCACATCGATCAACCGGTGCGCCACGAGGATGCCGTTCTGCTGCGCCATGACGATCTGGCCGGGACGGGGGAGACCCAGGAACGGAGCCACCACCACCTGGTCGCCGTCCAGCAGGGTCGGCTCCATGCTGCCCCCCCGGACCGGCACGCCGACCGGCGTCCCACCCTCGATCAGCGCCTCGATCACCGGCGCCATCTCGCGCTCGACCGTTCGGATCGCATCGTTGCGCCGGCCGCTCATGCGCGTCCCCCCTGCGCCACCGCGGCCGGGCCGACGCGCTGGAGGATATGAAGGAAGGGGGCCCGGGCCAGATCCACCACCCGGCGCTCGGCCGTGGAGGCGTGGCTCGGACCGGAGGTGATCTCCACCCGCGGCCGGAAGTGGTTGTCCTCGTTCTGCGCGACGATGCGCGCCACGTCGCCGCTGGAGAGCTCGACAAGGCACCCGACGGGGAATATCGGCACGGCGCGCAGGAGGGCGCGGAACAACAGGGTGGAGAAATGCTGGCCGTGCTGCGCCATGACCAGGGAGCTCACGTCGTGCAGGTCGGCGACCTTGTCGCGCGCCACCCTCCAGGTGCGGTCGATGAGGCTGGCGAGGGCGACCGCCTGAACGCGCAGATCCGATTTCGCCCTGCCGGACGTCGGGTCGGGCGGATGGATC
>JAYUCR010000404.1:0-8279 GCA_043740165.1 Acidobacteriota bacterium
CGGACGGTGGAGAAGGGGCTCATCACCCGCGAGGAGCAGACGCAAGTGCTCGGCCGCATCCGGCGGGCGGAGACGCTCCAGGCCCTCTCATCGTGCGACGCCGTCGTCGAAGCGGTGATCGAAAGCTTCGACCTCAAGCGATCGATCTTCCAGGAGCTCGACCGTCTCTGCCGGCCGGGCGTGATCCTGGCCAGCAACACCTCGTCGCTCTCCATCACCCGGTTGGGCGCCGCCACCCGGAGGCCCGATCGCGTCATCGGGATGCACTTCATGAACCCGGTGCCGGTGATGAAGCTGGTGGAGATCATTCCCGGCCAGGCGACCTCGCCCTCGACCACGGCGGAGACCCGCTCGCTGGCCGAGCGCTTCGGGAAAACGCCGGTGGTGTCGCAGGATCTCCCGGGCTTCATCTCCAACCGCATCCTGATGCCGCTCATCAACGAGGCGATCTTCGCCCTGTACGAGGGCGTCGGGACGAAGGAGGACATCGACGCCGTCATGACGCTCGGCATGCGGCATCCGATGGGGCCGCTGGCGCTCGCCGATTTCATCGGCCTCGACACCTGCCTCGCGGTGATGGAGGTGCTGCACCAGGGGTTCGGCGATCCGAAGTACCGCCCTTGCCCGCTCCTGCGCCGCCTGGTGGACGCGGGACATCTCGGGAACAAGTCCGGCCGCGGTTTCTACGAGCATGCGCCGGGGGCTCCCAGGTGACCCCCGTGGGTGCCGCCGGCGCGCAGCCGGGCACCCGCCCGCGCGCCGTCCCGAGGCGCCCCGCGTCGGACGCGCCGCAGATCTCCGAGCCGCACGACAGCGCGCCCGACCTTCTCGAGTTCATCGGCCGGATGCAGCGCTCGGAAAAACTCGGCGACGGCATCGTCCATATCGCCACCCTGCCAGGCCAGCCGGCCGAGCACGCCGGCCTCGCCCACCCGCTCCCGGAGCCGCTGGCGGCCGCCCTGCGCAGCCTCGGCATCGACCGGCCCTACACGCACCAGGCCGCCGCCATCGACGCCGTCAGGCGCGGCGAGGACGTCCTGACCGTGACCCCGACCGCGAGCGGCAAGAGCCTGGTCTATCTCGTGCCGACATTCGAAGCGGCGCTGTCGCGCCCGGGAAGCCGATCGCTCTATCTCTTCCCGTACAAGGCGCTGGCGCAGGATCAGCTGCAGGGGATCGAGGCGCTGGCGGCCGCGGTCGCGCGCCACGGCGGTGTCGTGCCGCTGGGGGACTCGCTGCCGGGGAACGGCCGCCCGGTCACCGCCGCGATCTACGACGGCGACACGCCGGACACGCGCCGGCGTGTCATCAAGTCCGACCCGCCCGACATCCTGATCACCAACCCCGACATGCTGCACCTCGGCATCCTCGCGCATCACGATGCCTGGAGGACCTTTTTCGAGAACCTCGACTTCGTGGTGATCGACGAGCTGCACATCTATCGCGGCATCTTCGGGTCGCACCTGCACCACATCCTCAAGCGGCTGCAGCGCATCGCAGGCTTCTACGGACGCCGCCCCCGGTTCATCGCCTCGTCGGCCACCGTCGCGCGCCCCGACCGGCTGGGAGAGGCGCTGGTCGGGCGCCCCTTCACCGTGGTGGAAAAGAGCGGCGCGCCGCGCGCTCCCCGGTACCTGGTCTTTCTCAACCCGAGCTCGAGCCCCTACACGGCCGCCACGACGCTGTTCGCCTGGGCCCTCGATGCGGGTTTCAGGGCCATCGCCTTCACCAAGGCCCGCACCGTCACCGAGCTGATGCACTCGTGGCTGCTCTCGAGCGCTCCGCGCTGGCGTGGCAAGGTCAGCGCCTACCGCTCCGGCTACCTGCCGGAGGAGCGGCGCGACATCGAGGCGCGCCTGTTCCGGGGCGAGCTGCGCGGCGTCATCTCGACGTCCGCGCTCGAGCTCGGGGTGGACATCGGCGGCCTCGATGTCTGCCTGCTGGTCGGCTACCCGGGGAGCATCGTCTCTTCCTGGCAGCGGATCGGCCGCGTCGGGCGGGAGGATCGACCCGCGCTCACCGTGCTGATCGCCATGCCGGACGCCCTCGATCAGTACTTCATGACCCACCCGGATCAGTTCCTGTCGCGCGGCTTCGAGGAGGTGGTGTTCGATCCGGAGAATTCCGTGGTGACCCGGGCGCACCTGGTCTGCGCCGGGGCCGAGCTGCCGCTCGACGAGCGCGATCGGGCGCTTTACGGCGAAGCGAACTGGGCGCAGGTCGCGACGCTGGAGCGGGACGGAGCGCTGGCGCGGGACGCCGAGGGAAACCGGTGGTTCACGCTGCGCCGCCGGCCGCAACGCGACGTCAACCTGCGATCGACCGGCAGCACCTACGCCATCCACGACGAGAAGGCGGGACGGATCATCGGCAGCATCGACGGTGTTCGCGCGTTCCATGAGACGCACACCGGGGCGATCTACCTGCACCACGCGCAGCAGTACCTGGTCCGCCGCCTCGAGGTCGAGACCCGGCGGGTGATCGTCGAGCCGGTCGACGTCGAGTACTACACGCAAGTGCGTGCCGAGAAGGAGACCGCGATCCTGGAGGTCCTCGAGGAGCGCTCCGCCGGGCCGCTGCACGCCAGCCTCGGCCGGCTCAAGGTGACCGAGCAGATCACCGGGTACGAGAAGCGGCGGCTGCACGGCCGCGATCGGCTCGGGATCCACGAGCTGACGCTCCCCCCGCTGACCTTCGAGACGGTCGGGCTGTGGCTGACGATCCCGGACGGGCTCCTGGATCTGGTGCGCGCGCGTGGCGGGCACTTCATGGGAGGGCTTCATGCCGCCGAGCACGCCATGATCTCCCTCTTCCCGATCCTCGCGTTGTGCGATCGCGGCGACATCGGCGGCATCTCCTACACCCTGCATCCCCAGGTCGGACACCCGGCCATCTTCATTTACGACGGTCACCCGGGTGGCATCGGCCTGGCGGCCAGGGGCTTCCGGCAGCTGGAGGAGCTGATCGGGCGCACCGCCGATCTGCTGCGCGCCTGCCCCTGCGACGGCGGCTGCCCGTCGTGCGTCCAGTCCCCCAAATGCGGCAACGGCAACAACCCGCTCGACAAGGAGACCGCCGCCATGACTCTGGAGGTTCTGATCGGCCGTCATCCGTTCGAGCCGGGGGAGGCTCCGGCGTCGCCGCGCCTCGCCATGGGCCAGGGGGAGGAGGGGGAGCCGGGCCCGGTGCCGCGGCGCCGCGTCGGGGAGGGTCCGCCCCCGCAGCCGACGACCCTCGTCTTCGATCTCGAGACTCAGAAGAGCGCCGAGGAGGTCGGCGGCTGGCGCAACCTGGTCGACATGAAGCTGGCGCTGGCGGTCACCTTCAACGACGTGACCGGCCAGTTCCGCACCTATCTCGAGAAGGACGTCAACGATCTCCTCCTCGATCTCCTCACCGCCGAGCGGGTGGTGGGGTACAACATCGATCGATTCGACCTGCCGGTCCTCAAGGGGTACACCGACCGCGACCTGTCACGCATCCGCACCCTCGACATGCTCGGAGAAATCTACCGCCGGCTCGGCTTCCGCCTGCGACTCGCCGACGTGTGCGCCGCGACCCTGGGCGTGAGCAAGAGCGCCGACGGCCTGCAGTCGCTGCAGTGGTGGAAAGAGGGACGCGTCGACCTGATCGAGCAGTACTGCCGCCGCGACGTCGAGGTGACCAGGGACCTGTATCTGTTCGGCCGCAACAACGGCTACATCCTGTATCGCGACCGCGACGACCGCTCTCTCCGGCTCCCCGTGGACTGGAAATAGCCCCCACTCGAAAATAATTTTCGCCGCGGACTTGCCCGCGGCCGGGGCGCGCGCCTATGTTTCGAATTCGTGAGCCTGAAATCGCCCGTAGTGAAGCCCGAGGTCGCGGCGGACGAAGCGCCCGAGGTCGAGGCGGAGTACACGCTCGAATCTCCGGCGCTATGTCCCTCCTGCCGGACCGGCATTCGCAGCGTCTACGCGGTCCGGCTCCTGCGCACCAAGGTGAATTTCACCTCCTCGTTGCCGCGGCGCGGGTATGTCGTCATCTGCCCGGCTTGCCGCGCGGTGGTGCCGGCCGCCGTCGGCGGAATCCTCGGATAGCCGCTCACCGTGGTGCGGAGATTGTTGCATTCCGCCGATAAGCCATTTATCACCAATAAGTTGACACGGCTAGGGGAGATCAAGAGCCCCCAGTCGCCGGAGCTGTGACCCGTCCCCAGGTAACTCCCGCCTGACCTGCAACAATCTCCGCGCCACCGTGGGCGGCATCGCCTGGGGCTTGAATCGCGCCGCTCCGGGAGACAGATTCTAGGGAGTCGGCGCCCGCGCCGGGAACGAAGGGATCGGTGCGGAGCGCGCGCCATCGGTGCGTGGATTGACGGCCATCGGTCGCTATGAAATCGAATCGCTGATCGGCCGCGGGGCGATGGGGGTCGTTTACCTGGCCCGCGACCCGCAGCTGGGGCGCCGCGTCGCCCTCAAGACCTACGCGGTCCCCGCCGGCATCTCCGAGGCGGCCGTGGAGCAGTTCGAGGTGCGCCTGTTGCGAGAGGCGCACGCGGCGGCGGCCCTGTCGCACCCGAACATCGTCACCGTGCACGATGCGGGGGTGGACGCCGCGCGCGGGATACCGTACATCGTCATGGAGTTCGTTCCGGGGCGCAGCCTCAAGGAGATCCTCGACGGGGCGCACCGGCTGGCTCCGGACGTCGCGCTGCGGTTCGGGGTGGCGCTGGCCGATGCCCTCGACGCCGCCCACCGGGCCGGGATCATCCATCGCGACATCAAGCCGGCGAATATCCTGGTGCGCGACACCGACGGGATCGTGAAGATCACCGACTTCGGCGTCGCGCGATTGTCGGCCTCGGAGCTGACCCGCACCGGGGCCCTGGTCGGGTCGCCGGCCTACATGTCGCCGGAGCAGATCCGCGGCGCCCCCGTCGACGCCCGCAGCGACCTGTTCTCGCTCGGCGTGGTTCTCTACGAAGCGCTCACGGCGAAGCGCCCCTTCGGCGGGGAGGACCTGCCGTCGGTCGCCTATTCCGTCGCGCACCAGGTGCCGCTTCCCGTCGGCAAGCAGATCCGCGGCCTGCCGCGCGAGCTCGACGATTTCTTCGAACGCGCACTGGCCAAGAATCCGGAGGAGCGCTTTCCGGACGGCGCGACATTCGGCCGCACCCTGCGCGAGGCGGTCGGCGATCACCCCGTCACGAAGCGGGCCCGCGCGCCGCACCGGGAGACCGCCGCGGCCGCAACGGCCTCCTCCACGGCGCCGGCCGCCGCGGGGCGGACGGTCTCCCCGGAGGGCACGGCTCAACAGGGAGTGAGCCTCGCGGCGGTCGCCGTTCAGGGCCTTCGTCGCGGCCGGCGCCTCGATCGAGGCGGGCTGGTGCTTTTGGCGCTCCTCTTTCTGATCACGCTCGGGGGCGTGCCGTTGCTCCTGGCCAGCCGCAGCGCGCATCTGAAGCTCGAGGCGAACAGCAGCATCGAAAACGGAGCCCTGACGCTGCGGCTTGACGGCCGGGAGATTTATGCGCGCCACCTGGCGGCGCCGCACGAGGAGGGCACCATGGCACGGCTCGCGGGCCGGAACCACGAAGCGTTCGAAGCCTGGCTCAAGATCGCTCCCGGCAAGCACGAGCTGACCGCGGAGGTGACGCTCGAGGGAGGAGAGACCGAACCCCTCCGGGACACCGTCGTGTTGAATCTGGCGCCCGGGGAGAATCGCAACCTGCACCTGACGGCCGGCCGCGGGCTCGGCCGCCCGGTGCAGCTCAAGGTGGAGTGAGGAGACAACGATGAGCGACGGGAAGCAGGACGATCCGGCCGGCACGGTTCTCGATCCCACCCAGGCGCCGCGCCGCATGAAAGCGGGGCTGGTGCCCGGGGACACCGGGATCTACGTGCGGATCGAATCGGGGCCCGAAGCGGGGAAGACGTTCATGCTGTCGGCCGGCGGGGTCTATATCATCGGCCGCGAGGGGGCCGACATCGTTCTCGACGACGCCAAGGTGTCGCGCAAGCACGCCGAGCTCGGACTGTATGGCCCGGAGGCCTGGGTGCTGAGGGACCTCGCCAGCACCAATGGCACCTCCCTCAACGATCGCCGTGTCGACAGTCGCGCCCAGCTCAAGCATTGGGATCTGATCCGCGTCGGGGACACCCGCCTCCGGTTCGCGGTGGTCGAGAAATCGATCAAGGTGGCTTGATCGCGCCCGCGCGAACGTGTTACAAGGCTCGCGCTTCAAGCACAGGACGCGACACGAGAGCCGATCCGCTTCCTGATCCGGAGGGACGAATATGACACGCACGGAATTGATTGACGCCATCGCCGCCGAGCTGGGCGGGGACAAGAAAGCCGCCAAGACCTTTCTCGAAGGGTTCACCCGCATCGTCGAGACCGAGATGAAGAAGGAAGGGGAAGTGCCGCTCGCCGGGCTGGGAAAATTCAAGGTCTCGAAGCGGCAGGCGCGCACGGGGCGGAACCCGGCCACCGGAGAAGCGATTCAGATTCCCGCCAAGACGGTGGTCAAGTTCACCGTCGCCAAGGCGCTCAAGGATCTGATCAAGACGTAGCGCTCCGTGCCGGGCCCCGCATGCCGAACCCGAGCGGAGAGTTCCGCCCCCTCCTCCAGGAACTGTACCTGCAGGATCTGACCCTCGGCGTGTACGGTATCTACGTCCGCCGCCTGCGGGACACGGCGGGGCGCGCCATTCTCCAGGAGTACCTGCGCAACGAATCGGAGCGCCGCCGGCGCATCGAGGAGTACCTGTCCCGGACGGGAGTGCGCCGTCCGCCCGGTCCGGGGCGGCTGTTTGCTGCCGCCGGGGCCCTCTACGGCCGGGTCACCTCACTTCTCGGCACCCGCGTCATGCTGCGAATCGTTCTGACCGCCAGCCGGCGGGCATCGCGCCGCGCCTGCGCCCGCCTCGGCCCCGTCGAGCGCCCCGAGATCGCCTACCTCGCGAGTCTGCGCGCGCGCAGCGAAGGAGATCTCCTCGACGCGCTGCGCCAGCACATGATCGACAGCCGGCCACCGCACGGCTGACCGGCCCGGACTCACGCCACGCGGGCTAGTGTCTCGCGGTCGGAGGCGTGGGTGATGCGGGCCATCAGCAGGCGGTTGAACAGATCCTGAGGACGGCGCTCTCCGATCTCCAGCCCCAGGTCGATGAAATTGTCGGAGAGGGCGCGGACCCTGCCGTCCGGCCACACCTCGCGCAACGTCAGGACCGGAAGCTCGCGGCCGAGAAATCCGCGGCGGAACCGCTCCGAGAGCGCGCCGCCCAGGGCGCGCAGCCGCGCGCTCCGATCGCGGATCGCCAAAGGATCGACCTGCCCCGGCATCGCCGCGGCGGGTGTTCCGGGGCGTGACGAATAAGAAAAGACATGCAGGTAGTTCAGAGGCGACCCGTCGATGAACCGGCAGGAAGCCTCGAATTCCGCTTCGGTTTCTCCCGGGAACCCGACGATGACATCGGCGCCCAAGCCGATCTCGGGCACCGCCGCGCGCAACGCTTCCATAACGCGCGCGTAGTCGGCGGTGCGGTAGTTGCGGCGCATGCGGGCCAGCACCGCGTCGCAGCCGCTCTGCAGTGGAACCTGGAGGTGCCGGGCCAGCGGTGCGCCGGCGCCGCGCAGCAGCGCGATGATCTCCGGCGTGATGGTGCGCGGCTCGAGCGAGTTGAGCCGCAGCCGCCCGAGCCCGCGCACCCGGAGCGCCTGCTCGAGCAGCCCGTGGAGCGGCACCTTGGGCGCCAGGTCGGATCCGTAGTCGCCGGTGTTGACGCCGGTGAAGACGATCTCGCGATAACCGGAACCGGTCATTTGCGCGATGCGGCGCACCACCTCGTCGGGGGGAAGCGAACGGCTGGCGCCGCGCACGGAGGGGATGATGCAGTAAGAGCAGCGCAGATCGCATCCGTCCTGGATCTTGAGATAGGCCCGCGTCCGGTCGCCCTCCGCCGGGTCGCAGGCCGCGGTCGAGCCGAAGCGTCCGAGATCGATCGCGGGGTTGCCCCCGGCGTCGGTCCCGGCACTGCCCCCGACCCGGCCCCCGGAGGCCGGCGGCTTCATTCCCAGGGCGGCCGCGGCAATCGCCTCCACCGCGAGCGCCTGTCCCTCCATGCCGACGACGTGATCGATGCCCGGCAGGGCGAGGAGAGCGGCGCGGTCGCGCTCGGCATAGCAGCCGGTCAGGATGAGGGCCGCGCGCGGGTTTTCGCGCCGCAGGCGGCGGGAGAGCTGGCGCGCCTCGCGGTCGGCGCCGCCGGTCACGGTGCAGGTGTTCAGGACGACGA
>JAYUCR010000405.1:0-3396 GCA_043740165.1 Acidobacteriota bacterium
CGAGCGACCCGTCGCGCAGGCGGTGAGCGACGCCGTAGGCCTCTTCGATCATCTCGCCGTCGAACCGCCGGCCCGGCGTACCCTGCGTACCCGGCGCGCCCGCCGCGCGGAGCACGTCGAGCATTGACATGCGGCCGACGACACCTGCCGCAATCGTCGCCTTCAGGCTTCCTTCCAGGAACAGCCGCCGGGTGACGCCGCGCGCTCCCGGACCCCTGCGGCTCATGGCTTTCGCTCGCGGGACCATGCCTCGGAGACTGCGCGGCCGCGCACCAGGTCGTCCACGACGAGGATTAGCTGATGGTCGTGGTCGCTGTAGAGAACTTCGATGCTCACCCCGGCGCGGCCCAGAGCCTCTCCCATCTCCGCGAGAGCGCCGGGCCGATTCTCCAGGGCGATCGCCAAATCCTTCATGGTCGTGCCTCCCTCAACGCTCCACCGCCAGCTTCAGCTTGCCCAACGCCTGATCCCACTGACGCGCGATCACGTCGAGCGAGCGCCGCGCCTCTTCCATCCGCGCCGGCTCGAACTCCCAGCGGCGCTCGCGTCCGACCTTGATGTCGCGCACCAGGCCGGCATCGGCGAGCACGTGCAGATGTTTCGTGACCGCCTGGCGGGTGATCGCCGTTCCCGACGTGAGCTGCGCTATCGACACCGCCCCGCCGGCGCACAGGACGGCGATGAGGCGCAGGCGCGTCTCGTCGCCGAGCGCCGCGAAGACCGGCGCCGTCCTTCGGAGCGATGAGCTTTGCAGCGGCGACTTCTTCGCCGCCGCGCTACGCCGTGGCGACATATTTCTCGATGCTCTTCATCTGGATGTCCCAGCCGCCGCTGTTCATCCGGAACGCTTCCAGGCGGCGTGCCGGCGGGATCCCGTCGAATCCGGATTCGACAAGACTCAGCAGGGTGCCGCCCTCGACCTTTTTCAGCGCGAATTCGACCAGCGTGGCCGGTTCCTTCGAATAATCCGCGGAGGGGTCCATGGCGGCGGGATGCCAGCGCAGGGAAAGCAACCGCTCCGCCTCCATGCGGACGATCATGACGTCGAAGACGAGGTGTTCGTAGCCGGGGTAGGTGAACGACCCCTGCACGCGTTGTCCGGCCGCGAAGCTCTTCCCCTTGAGCGCCACGCCGAACCAGTTGCCGAACTCCTCGGCGTTCGACAGGGCGCGCCAGACCCGCGCCGGCGACGCCTTGAGCAGAATCTCCCGTTCGATGCGATCCGTGGATGGGCTCATGTGCTACCTCCGGGTTGCATTATACCCGGGCGGCGGCATCGCCACCCTGAACACGAGATGCGCCACGTACGATTCAAGATTCCGGTAGATGATGAAGACCGCGGTCAGGTCGAACGCGGCGTGCGCAAAGATCGGCAGCCATATCCGGCCCGTGATCGCGAATATCGATCCGAAGACGAGCCCGGTGATCACGGCCTGCTCGGCGCCGGCGAATCCCTGGCCAGGGTAGTGAATCAGTCCGAACCACGCGGAGGTGAGGAGCACGATCGCGATGGTCGCGCCCGCGCCGCGTCCCAGGAGCTTGCCGAGGCGCTCGAACAGGAAGCCCCGGAGCACCGTCTCCTCCCCGAAGCCCGCGCCCATCTGCTGGAACGCCTGGTGTGCCGCCGCCGGGTAAGTCGCCGCGCGGTCCTCGGTGTCCTCGGGCTGCCGCATGGTGGGGAAGAGGGAGGTGGTGAAAGGTCCCGGCTCCACCACCACGACGTCGATGCCGGAGGAAGCCAGCTCCCGCCGCTGCGCCAGCGAGTACCCTTCGACCGCCCACTTGCTGGCGTGGTACAGGGCGTGGAATGGCACCGCCACCCGGCCGGCCGCCGAGCTGATGTTGATGAAGATCCCCCGCCCGCGCGCCCGACTCCGACAGGACCCGCGCCGCCGCCGCGTCGACCGAGCTCGTCGAGGTGACGTCCATCTCCAGAATCCGCAGATCCAATTTTTCAGCGGCCGCCAGGGCCCGAAGCTCCCGGGCGATCCCGGCGTTTTTCCCTTCGACGCCACGCATCGTGGCGTACACGCGATCGCCCCTCCGGGCGAGCTGTGCCGACACCTGATGGCCGAACCCGGAGCTGCACCCGGTCACGACGACGGTTCTGCTTATGCCGATCTCCTTAGTCAGTGCCCCTGGGGGCTCACGTCCGCCCAGTCGTATTCCCATCTCCACGGCATCGCGGTGTCTCCCAGGATCGTCCGGGCCAGCTCCGGGTAGAGGCGCTCCGCACGGACGTCGTTGGCCAGCATGACCGCGCAGCGCTTCCCGCTCTCGAGGCAGATCACCATGTTGCCGGTCGAGTCGTTGTGGCCCCCCTTGAACCATGCCGGCCCGCTCGTGTCCCGGAAGGTCACGACCCCGAGTCCCGCCGCCAGACCGACCACGGCGTTGCGAGAGTCGGTTTCCGTGCGCATCGTCGGGAACTGGTGCGCCGACGCGATCGGAAACTGCGCCCGGACCATCTCGGCGCGTGAAGCCGCGCTGAGACCGTCGCCGCGCACGATGCCGGCCCAGAGGCGGGCCTGATCCGCGATGCTGGTGTCCATCGAACCCGCGGCGCTCGCGCCGCTGCGCTCATCGTGCGGCTCCATGGAGCCGTCGACCCCGTATCCGTCCGCGAGGTTCGCCGCGAAATCGGGCCGCCAGGCCATGCTCGTATTGGTCATGCCGAACGGATCGAACACCCGCGTTTGCATTTCCTTCCCGACGTCGAGCCCCAGCCCCTGCTCGAGAGCCAGCTGCAGAATGTAGAAACCCTCGCCCGAGTACCCGTAACGGCGGCCCGGATCGTAGTGGAAGCGCAGGCGCTTGTCGTCTTCCAGCCAGCGGAAATTGGCGAACCCGGTGGTGTGCGTGAGGATCACGCGCGGAGTCAGGGCCCGCCAGCGTTCGTCGCCCGCCAGGTCGGTGTAGTCCTCGTACTCGGGCAGCGGCTTGGGCAGCAGGGAGGCGACCGAGGCATCGAGGTTCAGCTTCCCCTCGTCCACCAATTGCAGCACCATGTAGGCGAAAGCGGCCTTCGTCAGCGAAGCGCCATACATGATGGTGTCGGTCGTCAGCGGCAGGTCGCGTTCCACGCTCCGCTTGCCGAAAACCGCGACATGCCCGACCTTCCCGTCTTCGATGACCGCCAGGGCCAGACCCTGCACGTTCTCGCGCTTCATCAACCGCTGCGCCTCGGCATCGATGGTCGCGAAGTCACGCGGGAGCGGGCCATCCGGCGCCGTCGCGCAGCCGCAGAGGGCCAGGACGACGGCCAACGCGAGCATGGGCTTCAAGCGGAATCACCCGCGCGCGCAAGTCCATACCGGGTTCGAAGGCGAGGGGCCTGAAACAGCAGCGCCGAGAGCGCCGTCCACAACGCCACACCTCCGAGGATGAGCACCAGCC
>JAYUCR010000406.1:0-8240 GCA_043740165.1 Acidobacteriota bacterium
GTTCGCCGGGTCGTCTGAGACCCCGAGCCGGGGCCCCGCCGCGCGCTTTTCGCGCGGAGGGCGGCGAGCGGGCGAAGCGAGGGGAGGGTCTCGCGCAGCGAGCCCGGACCCGTGCCCGGCGAACCCAGCCTCGGCGCCGCTCGGGCGCGCGGTAGAATCGACGCATGAGCGACTGGCGTCTGGCGATAGAGGAGGCGGAGGGGCGAATCCGGCCGTACGTGCTGGAGACGCCGGTCGAAGCTTCGGAGGCGCTGGCGGCGGGTGGGGCGACGGTCCATCTCAAGCTCGAGAACCTGCAACGGACCGGATCGTTCAAGCTGCGCGGGGCGATGAACCGGCTGCTGGGGCTGGCTCCGGAAGAGAGGGCGCGCGGGGTGGTGGCGGCGTCGTCGGGGAATCACGGCGCGGCGCTGGCCTGGGGGCTGCGCGCGCTGGGGCTGCGCGGGGTCGTCTTCGTGCCGGAGAACGCCTCGCCCGCGAAGATCGAGGCGATCCGCGCGCGCGGGGCCGAGGTGCGCACGCACGGACTGGACAGCGGACACACGGAGCTTTTCGCCCGCCGCTACGCGGAGGAGAACGGCCTGCCGTACATCTCCCCCTACAACGATCCGGCGATCGTGGCCGGGCAGGGGACGATCGGGGTCGAGCTGGCCCGGCAGATCGAGCGGTTCGACACCGTCTTCGTGGCGCTCGGCGGCGGCGGGCTGATCGGTGGGATCGGCGCCTATCTGCAAGCGATCGGGCGCTCGGTCGAGATGGTGGCCTGCTCCCCCGAGAACTCCGCCGTCATGCACCATTCGATCGCCGCCGGCCGCGTTCTCGAGATGGAATCGCTGCCGACGCTGTCGGACGGCACGGCGGGGGCCGTGGAGCCGGGAGCGATCACGCTCGATCTCTGCCGGAGCGTCGTCGGCCACCGCGTGCTGGTGACGGAGGATGAGATCCGCGCCGCGCTGCGGCTCATCGTCGGCCGGCACCACACCCTGATCGAGGGGGCCGCCGCGGTCGCCGCGGCCGGGTACCTGAAGGAGAAGGAGCGCTACCGCGGCCGGACCGTCGTGATCATCCTGTGCGGCGCCAACATCGCCCTGGAGACGCTCAAGCAGGTGCTGTGAGATCGAGCTCCATGAAGGCGGTCCCCGGTATCGGGTTGTACCGGTACGGGGCGATGTCGTGGAAGCCGAGGTCGGTGTAAAGCGCCCTGGCGGCCTGCATCGAGGGGACGGTGTCGAGGCGCATGCGCTGGTAGCGGCGGGCGCGGGCCGCGGCGATCACCGCTTCCGCCAGGAGCCGGCCGCCCCCGCGGCCGCGAAACGCCAGCCGGACATAGAGCCGCTTCATTTCGCACAAACCCGGTTCGATGCGCCGCAGCGCCACGCAGCCGGCCGCCCGCTCCGACGGCGGCGCCGCCGTTGGATCGAGGACGAGCGGATCGATGGCGGTCGGATCGAATACAGGCGGATCGAAGGCGAGCAGGAGGCAGCCGGCCGGCGGCGCGTAGTCTCCCGGCAGAGAGGCGAGCTCCGCCGCGAACCCCTGGAAGCCGAGATCGAACCCGAGCGACTCCGCGTACTCCTCGAACAGCCGGCGCGTCGCAGCGAGGTCGGCGGCCCCGTCCGCCTCCCGGATCGAGAGCACGGCGTCCCCTCCGTCAGGCCTTGTCGAGCGCCTGCCGGAAGTCGTCGATCAGATCCTCCGACGCCTCGATGCCGCACGATACGCGCAGGAAGTCGTCGGTGATGCCGATCGCTTCGCGCTCCTCGCGCTTCATGCCGGCGTGCGACGAGACCGCCGGCCGGACGATGAGGGTCTCGACACCGCCAAGGCTCGGTGCGAAGTAGGGGATGGTCAGTGCGGCGAGGAAGGGCTCCGCCGTCTTCATGCCCCCCTTGAGGCGCAGGCTCAGCATGCCGCCGAACCCGGAGAGCAGCTCGCGCGCGTGGGCGTGATCCGGGTGCGTCTCGAGGCCGGGGTAGTTCACCCCCGCCACTTTGGGATGGCTCGACAGGAAGCGCGCCAGGGCGATGGCGTTGGCGTTCTGCGCCCGCACCCGCAGGGCCATCGTCTTGATGCCGCGCGCCAGCAGGAACCCGGCATGCGGGTCGAGCGTGCCGCCGAAGTGGTTCAGCGTGTGGCGCACATCGTTGATCAGCGCCGCGCGCCCCATGACGCAGCCGGCGACCAGGTCCGAATGACCGTTGAGGTATTTCGTCGCGCTGTGGAACGACAGGTCGAAGCCGATCGCCAGCGGCCGGAAATTCACCGGGCTCGCGAAGGTGTTGTCGATGATGGAGGTCAGCCGCGCCTCCTTCGCGAACCGGACCACCTCGCGCAACGGCGCCACGCGCATCGTCGGGTTGGTGATCGTCTCGACCAGGAAGACCTTGGTGTTCGGCCGCACCGCCGGCTTCCAGGTCTCCGGCCGCTGCGCGTCGACGAAGGTGTAGGAGAGGCCGAGATCCTTCGCGTGCTCGGTCAGAAAGGTGTGCGTGCCGCCATAGAGCTGATCGCCGGCGATCAGGTGATCCCCCGCCTTGAGGAGCGTCATCAGGCAGGCGGTGATCGCCGCCATGCCCGACGCGGTGGCGAGCGCCGCCTCGGCCCCCTCGAGCGCCGCCAGCTTGTCATGCAGGTAGGTCTGCGACGGAGTGCTGTTGAGGCGGATGTACTTGAGGTCGTGGTAGCCGGCGCCGGGATCGAACGAGTAGACGGTGCCCTGGTAGATCGGAAAGACGACCGACCCCTCCGGTCCCGGGCGGGGCTCGCCGGAATGGACGGCAAGGGTTTCGATGCGCTGCGGCCGCTTCGGCTGGTCCATGGGGGGTTCCTCCAGGGCCCCATGATAGCCGAGGCGGCCGTCAGGGATGCAGCGTCAGCATCGGCCGATTGTCGGGGCCGGGCATCTCGTCGTGATCCAGCAGGAGCATGGTGCTCATCCCCGGTGTGTCGGCCGTGACCTGGGCCGGCCGGCAGCCGAACTCCGGGTGCAGCACCCGCACGGTATGCGCTCCGGGAGTCACCTTGAACGCGGTGCGTGTTGTTTGGCCGATCCGCTCCAGCTTGCCGGCCACCTGGCCGTCGATCTCGACGTCGAGGCCGGCGAACGAATCGGCATCGGCGCCGTACTCGATCAGGATGCGCGGCTCGCTTCCCGGCACCATCGAGCCGCCGCAGACCATCCAGGTCACCATGAGGATGATGCCGGCGCCGATCGCCCCGAGGCGGATGCGCCAGGAATTCAGGAACATATTCGTTACCTCACCCCGCTTCCGGTGGCCGAGCTGGTCCGGGCGCACTAAATATAGGTGCCGTAGGCGCGGAGTCGAGGCGATGGACGAGAATCGAACGAGCCCGTTCGGCGGCACCATGGGGCGGGTGCTGCGCGACGCCAATTCCTTCGGCACCCTGGTGACCGGGGTGACGCTCGGTCTGGTCATTCTGACGTCGAGCTTCGTCCTCGGTCTCGTGCACGCCAACGGCCTGGCGGCGCTGGTCAGCCAGATGGTGATCGCGGTCGCGCTGGCGCGCTTCGCCCTTAACGGGCTGGCCGGCGAGTCGCGCGGCACCCTCTTCTCCACCGCCGGCGGGTCGTGGCCGATGGCCCTGGCGGTCGCCGGGCGGTACCTGGTGCTGAACCTTCTCTGGGTCGCCCCGCTCGTCGCGGTGGCGTGGGGAATCCTCGGTGCGGCCAATGCCCCCGTCACTCTGGGTGGTGGCTCGGACCCGGGGCAGGCGGCTCAATCGTCGATGACCGGCGGGATGCCGTTCATGCCGCCGATCCTTCTCGCCATGATGTCGAAGGGCTTTCTGCTGACGGCCAGCCTCTTTCTCTTCGGCACGGCCCTCCTCCCCCCGGTGATCCTGATCGTCGCCGTGCGCTCGGAGCGCTTTACGGACATCGTGTCGCCGGCGTTGTGGCGCGCCTGCTTCGGCGGCCGCCTGGGCGACCTTTACCTGATTTACGCGGTGCACGGCGGCGGCATCTGCACGCTCCTCATCGTCGCCGTCCCGGCGTTGGTGCTCGGGTTCGCGGCGGCGCCGGAGATCGGCTGGCTCTTCCTGGCGGTCGGGATGGCATTCGGCGGCGGGCTGGCGGTCACGCTGCTCGGCCGGCTGTGCGGGTTCTTCGCCTTCGGAGAGGAGCAGGAGACCTCCCCTGTCAGGCGGCGCCCGTTGCCCGAGATCCACGAGGCCGAGAGTCACCAGGTCAGGCCATCGGTCCCGGCTCCGGTTGGATCGGCTGCTGCCGCACCGACCCCGGCCGAGGGGGAAGCGGGGGCGGCCCACCCGTCCGGCAAGCCGCCCCTTCTCGATCCGGCCGGGCGCGTGGCGGCGGCGCGACGGCGCTTCGAGCAGGATCGCGACGGCGCTGTGCGCGAGCTGCGCGAGATCGAGGAGCAGCACGCTCCCAGCCCCCAGGTGCAACATGCGCTGACCATCTGCCTGCACCAGGCCGGCCGCGCCGGCGAGGCGCTGGCGGCGGCGCGCTCGGCGATGCCGTTGTGCCTCGAGCGCGGCAACGTCGCCCTGGCGGCGGAGATCTTCGCCCTCCTCTGGCGGCAGGCGAAGGAGCTCGGCCTCAATCGGGAGCAGATCGACGCGGTCGCGACGGCGCTGGCGAAGAGCGGCGACAGCGCGCACGCCATCACCGCCTTCGGCATGGCGCTGTCGATGGATCACGGCGATCGCAGGGCGATCAAGGGGCTGCTGCAGCTGGCGGACCGCCGGCAGCGCGACGGGCACCCGAAAGACGCCGCCCGCATCTACACCTTCCTCCTGCAATACGCCGCCAACACGCCGTTCGCCGACGACATGCGACGCGGGCTGGCGGAGGCCGAGATGCGGCTCCGCCGCGCGGTCTGACAGCGGGATTCAGCCGCGCAGGATCACCCAGATCATCCCGGCGGCGACGCACGTCAGGATGGTCGCCGCCATCCCGGCCCGCAGCCGGAAGATCAGGAACCCGGCGACCAGCGCCAGCGCGAGGGTCGCCGGATCGAGACTCGATGGGTGCGGCACGAGCAGCCGCAGGCCGAGCGCCCGGCGCTGGTCGACAATCCCGAACAGCGTGTGCAGGCCGAACCAGACCGCCAGGTTCAGGATGACGCCGACGACCGCCGCGGTGATCGCCTGCAGAGCCCCTTGCAAACGCCGGTGACCGCGCAGGCGTTCGATCCAGGGGGCGCCGATGAAGATGAACAGGAACGACGGCACGAAAGTCAGCCAGACGGTCCAGAGCGACGCGAGAACCCCTGCGGTCATGGGTTGCAGGGAACCCGGGTGCCGCCACGCGGCGGTGAATCCGACGAACTGCAGCACCATGATCAGCGGGCCGGGCGTGGTTTCGGCCATCCCGAGCCCGTCGAGCATCTCGCCCGGGCGCAGCCAGCCGTGCACCTCCACCGCCTGCTGCGCGATGTAGGTCAGCACGGCGTAAGCGCCGCCGAAGGTCACGACGGCCGCCTTGGCGAACAGGATTCCCAAGGGCAGAAAGATCCCCTCGCGCCAGGGCGACAGCGCCAGGAGGGCGAGCGGGCTGAGCCAGAGGCCGAAACCAAGGCCGGCGATCAGCAGGGCCCGCGGGATCGAAGGACGCGCCGGCAAGTCGCCCTCGTCCGCTTCCAGCGTTTGCTTATCGGAGGCGCGCACCGCCACGAAGCCGATCGCCGCGGCGGCGGCGATGATGACGGGGAAGGGGAGGTTCAGGAAGAAAAGCGCGAGGAAGGCGCCGGCGGCAAGAGAGATCCGCAGGCGATCGGTCAGCGCTCGCCGGCCGATCCGCAGCACCGCCTCGAGCACGATCGCCAGAATCGCCGGCTTCAGACCGAAGAGCAGGGCGTGCAGGAGAAGGGTGTCGTGCTGCGTGGCATAGAGGACGCTCAGGCCGAGGATCGCCAGGAACCCGGGAAGGATAAAGAGCGTTCCCGCCACGATCCCGCCGGGCACGCCGTTCAGCAGCCACCCCACGTAAGTGGCGAGCTGCTGCGCCTCGGGGCCCGGCAGCAGCATGCAGTAGTTGAGCGCGTGCAGGAAACGCCTCTCGCTGATCCAGCGCTTCTCGTCCACGAGGATGCGGTGCATGACGGCGATCTGTCCCGCCGGACCGCCGAACGAGTTGAGGCCGACCCGCGCCCAGGTCCGGGCCGCTTCGCGGAAGGGGATCGTCGCCGGGGCCGTCGTGGTGGGAAGCGCGCCGGGATCCATGCGCGGTCGAGGATAGAGCAGAGGCGCGGCGTTTGGGGGATAATTCGGCCGCCGATGAATCGCTCGCTAGTCTGGTGTACCGCTGTCCTGATCCTCTCGGCCTGCGCGCGCTCGACGGAAGCGCCGGGCGGAGGCGCCGGCCGGAAGACCGAGCCGCCTGCTCCGGCCGCCCCCGCATCCGGGCCCGGCGCGGCCGCGCCCAACGCCGTCGCGCCCGCCGCCGCGGCGGTCGCTCCGCGCATCGCTCCGCTTTCCAGGGGTGAGGGAGCGCGGCGGATGGGGGCGCGCCTCGAGGAGATCATCCGCGGGCTCGACCCGACCCATAACGTCTTCATGAACACCGGCCGCGCCGAGCGGCTGCGCGCCGAGATCGACGCCTCGACCGACCCGGCGCAGAAGCTCCGCGGCAGCACCTTTCTCGCCGACGAGCTGCTGAAGGCCGGGCGGGTCCAGGACGCGATCCAGATCGCCACCACACTGGCCGATCGCACTCCCGACCCCGCCGTCGCCGGGCCGCCGCCGCTGCAGTCGCGCGAGTTCCTGGCGCTCGCGTATCTTCGACTCGGCGAGCAGCAGAACTGCATCACGATGCACACCATAGAGTCCTGCCTGCTGCCGATCGGCCCGCAGGGCATCCACCTGAAACAGGAAGGGTCGCGGCGCGCCATCGTGGAGTATTCGAAGATCCTGCAGGCGAACCCCGGCGACCTCGGATCGCGCTGGCTTCTCAACCTCGCCTACATGACGGTGGGGGAGTACCCCGACAAGGTGCCGGCCGCCTGGCGGATCCCGCCCGAAACCTTCAAGTCCGAGGACGACATCGGCCGCTTCAAGGACGTCGCCGAGGAGGCGGGGCTCATCATCGTCCAGCATGCCGGCGGGGCGATCCTGGAGGACTTCGACGGCGACGGCCGGTTCGACCTGATGGCTTCGTCGATGGGGATGCGCGATCCGCTGCGCTATTTCCGGAATGCCGGCGGCGGCAAGTTCGAGGAACGGAGCCACGAGGCGGGCCTCGACGGCGAGATGGGCGGCCTGAACATCATTCACGCCGACTACAACAACGACGGTCATCCCGACGTGCTGGTGCTGCGCGGCGGCTGGATGCAGAAGGGGGGACACTTCCCCAACTCCCTCCTGCGCAACAACGGCAACGGCACCTTCGACGACGTCACCGAGGAGGCCGGGCTGCTCTCGTTTCACCCGACGCAGACGGGGGCTTTCGCCGACTACGACGGCGACGGCTTCCTCGACCTGGCGATCGGCAACGAGTCGACGACCGGCGATCCCAACCCGAGCGAGCTGTTCCACAACAACGGCGACGGCACCTTCTCCGACGTGCACGCGCTGCTCGGCAACACCGATTTCGGCTACGTCAAAGGGGTGGCCTGGGGGGATTACAACAACGACGGCCGGCCCGACCTGTACGTCTCGGTCCTCGACGGCGCCAAGCGCCTGTTCAGGAACGACGGCCCGCGCGGTAACGCCTGGATCTTCACCGAGGTGGCGCGCGCGGCGGGGGTGGACGGCCCGCGCTTCGGCTTCGCGACCGGCTTCTGGGACTACGACAACGACGGCTGGCTCGACATCCTGGAAGGGGGATTCCTGTTCAACGACATGAGCGACGTCGTGGCGATGCACCTGGGACGGCCGACACGCACCGAGCTGCCGCGCCTGTTCCACAACAACCACGACGGAACCTTCTCCGATGTCGCGCACGCCGCGCATCTCGATCGCGTGGCGCTGCCGATGGGGTTCAACTTCGGCGACCTCGACAACGACGGCTGGCCCGACCTCTACTTCGGCACCGGCGAGCCCGGGCTGCGGTCCCTCATCCCCAACCGGATGTTCCGCAACGCCGGCGGCCGCCAGTTCAAGGACATCACCTCGTCGGCCGGCGTCGGGCACATCCAGAAGGGGCACGGGGTGGCAATGGCCGACCTGGACGGCGATGGCGATCTCGACGTGTTCGAGGAGATGGGGGGCTGGTTCGAGAACGACATCGCGCACAGCGTTCTGTACCGCAACCCCGGCCA
>JAYUCR010000407.1:0-3396 GCA_043740165.1 Acidobacteriota bacterium
AAGATGAAGGCGATGAAGGCGAGGGTCGTGATCATGAAGAATCGCGACGGCTCGGAGAGCCAGTTCACCGCATGGCGGATCGTATCGATGAGGAACATGACCGGTGCCGTTCTCTACACGGGGCCGGAGATGCCGCCGTCCTTGCGCACGCGCCAGAAATGCACGGCCATCAGGATGGTGGCGACGACCGGGATGCCGACGCAGTGGAGGACGTAGAAACGCAGCAGCGCTCCGGCGCCGACGAATCGCCCCGCAAGGAGCGCGAAGCGGGCGTCGTTGCCGGCGTGCACCAGGGCGATGTCGCCTATCTTGAGCAATCCGGAGCCGGGTCCCTCATGACCTAAGAGGGGCGTGGCGCGGGCCATGTTGGATCCGACCGTGACCGCCCACATGGCGAGCTGGTCCCACGGCAGGAGGTAACCGGTGAACGACAGCAGCAGCGTCAGGACCAGGAGGAGCACGCCGACGTTCCAGTTGAACTCGCGCGGCGGCTTGTACGAGCCGGTCATGAACACCCGCAGCATGTGCAGCCAGACGGTGATCACCATCGCGTGCGCGCCCCAGCGGTGCAGCTCGCGCATGACACCGAGGGGCACCTGCTCGCGCAGGTCGACGATGTCGACATAGGCGTACTCGACGGTGGGGTGGTAGTAGAACATCAGCAGCAGGCCGGTGGCGACCTCGACCAGGAACAGGAAGAAGGTGATGCCGCCCATGCACCAGGTGAACCGCAGCCGGATGCCGCTTTTGCGCACCTTCACCGGATGCAGGTGGAGGAAGACGTTGGTGAGCACCGCCAGACCGCGGTTGCGCGCGGTGTCGGTCGGGCCGTGACGGAAGATCGAATTCCAGACCTGGGTCGAGCGCGTGTATTCCCACAGCTTCTTCAGCATCGATGCTCCGTCGGATCCGTCATGCCGGGAGGAACGAGTCGGGGCTGGTCCACTCACCCTTCTCGTAGGCGAAGGACTTGGTCTTGTCGATGATGATCTGGCCGTCTTCCGCCAGGACGATGCGGTAGCGCTCCAGCGGGCGCGGCGCCGGGCCTTCGAAGTTCACCCCGGTGCGGTAGAAGCCGCTGCCGTGGCAGGGGCACTTGAACTTGTTCTCGGCGTCGAGCCAGTTCGGCGTGCAGCCGAGGTGGGTGCAGACCGCCTTGAGGGCGTAGATCCCCTCCTCGTTGCGCACCACGAACACGCCGAACGTCTCCTTGAACCGGTTGTCCACCGTCCCGGTGATGAACTCGTCGGGCATGCCGGCCTTGAAGCTCTGCGGCGGCTCGAACAGCACGTTGGGGAACATGAAGCGGCCGGTCGCGATGGCGCCGGCGCCGCAGGCGGCGGCGAACGCGGTCCACGCCACGCCGAGCGTCGACAGGAAATTGCGCCGCGTCATGTCGACGGCCGCCGACTTGGCCGCGATCGCGGGCTTGGCGGCACCCGGCTGCGAGGCCGCCGGCGCCGCCGCGGGCGCCGCCGCCGGAGGCGCAGGGGCCGGCGCCGCTGCCTGCGGGGCCGGGCGGGCCGGATCGGTCGGGGTAGAGCCGGGTTTCGTCTCGTCCGTCAAAGGAAACCACCATCGCAAGTCAGTGTCGAAAAAAGCGGCCCATTTTTACCGCATCATCGGCGGGTGTCAAGGGCACGCAGCGTCTCGATGGCGGCCTGGCGGACGGCGGGGCTCGGATCGGCGTCGCGCAGCGACTCGGCCGGCGCGCGGAAGGGCTCGCCTCCCAGAAGGGCGGCCGCCTGCAGCGCGTTGACCAGGATCTCGTTCTGGTGCCCGGCGTCGAGCCGCGCCGCCACCCCCTGCTCGTCGGGGTGGGACCGCTCGCGCAGGTAGGCGCGGTCGAGCATCCGGAGGAGGAGGGGGCGTGAGGCGTCGTCCCGGAGGCGGGCCAGGGCGAGCGCCGCATTCCAGGCCACCTCGTCGACCGGATCGTGGAGCGCCGCCTGCAATCCTTCCGAGGCCGCGCCGTCGCCGACGATCCCGAGAGCGTAGGCGGCCATCTTGCGCACCCCCGGATCGGCGTCCTCCAGGAGCGAGCCGATGGCGGCGGCCGAGGACCGCGCCTCCATCGCCGCCAGGCTCCAGGCGGCATACATCCGCGTCTCGGGATCGGCGTCGGCGAGGGAGGACTCGAGAGTCTCCAGGGTGCGTGCGTCGCGCAGCTCGCCCAGCGACAGCACGAGGTACCGCCGCAGCCGGGCGTCGCCGGCGCCGTCCTGCCGGAGGAGCGACGCGATCTGCGGCGCCAGGTCGGGATCGCGCCCTGCGGCATCCTCCTCCGGGATCCGGCGCGACAGCTCGTAGGCCGATTGCCACGCCTCGCCGCGCCCGATGCGCGCCTCGTTCAGGTAGTCGGAAGAGCTTCGGGTCTCGCGCGCGATCAGGCCGAACAAGGCATAGACGACGGCGCTCAAAAGGAGGAGCCCGAAGACGAAGAGGAGGAGCGGCGAGCGCCGCCGTCCCGGCACGATAGGTCCGGCGGCCGCCGGCATCGGCTCGTGGACCGCGAGGTCCGGGTCGTAACGGATCCCCTCGGGCAGGTCGCGATCGGCGCGCAGGTCGGCCCCGCTCCCCTCGGGATCGAGAGGACCCTCTTGGCCGGGATAATCGTTGTGGCCGGAATGATCCCCGGGGCCGGAAGGAGCGGTCATGAGGTCAGGTGCCGCAACAGGAGGGTGGCGAGGCCGAGGAACGACAGAAAGCCGCAGCAGTCGGTGAAGGTGGTCACAATCACTCCCGATCCGAGCGCCGGGTCGAGCCGCAGCCATTTGAGCACCAGGGGGACGGAGGCGCCGGCCAGCCCGGCGACGAACAAGTTGATGATCATCGCCGCGCCGATCACCACTCCGAGGACCCAGTTCCCCTTCCAGACGAAGGCGATCCCGGCCATCAGGGTCCCGGTGGCGAGGCCGATGGAGATCCCGATCACCACCTCGCGCAGGATGGCCCGCCGCGCCGTGCTGAAATCGAGATCGCCCAGGGCGATGCCGCGGATGATGACGGTCAGGGTCTGGGTGGCGCCGTTGCCTCCCATGCCGGCCACCACCGGCATGAAGGTGGCGAGGGCCACCACCTGGGCGATCGATCCCTCGAACAGCCAGACGACCCAGGAGGCCAGAACGGCGGTGCCGAGATTGAGCACCATCCAGGGCAACCTCCGCCGCACCGAGACCGAGGCGGGGCTGGTGACCCGATCGTCGGTATCCAGTCCGGCCATGCGGTACATCTCGCGGGTGGTCTCGTCCTCCATGGCGTCGATGGCGTCGTCGACCGTCACGATGCCGAGCAGGAGATTGCCGTCGTCGACCACCGGCAGGGCCAGGAGGTTGTAGCGCGCGATGTGGTCGGCCACCTGGGCGCGCGATTCGTCGGTGCGCACCCGCACCACGC
>JAYUCR010000408.1:0-20596 GCA_043740165.1 Acidobacteriota bacterium
CATGTTCGCCTGGGCTCCGGAGTGCGGCTGCACGTTGGCGTGGCCCGCACCGAACAACTTGCACGCGCGCGCGATGGCCAGGCGCTCCACCTGGTCGGCATTCTCGCACCCCCCGTAGTAACGCCTTCCCGGGTAACCCTCGGCGTACTTGTTGGTCAGCACCGAACCGGAGGCTTCGAGGACAGCGCGCGAGGCGTAGTTCTCGGAGGCGATCAGGACAAGCGTTTCGTCCTGCCGGCGCACTTCGGCATCGAGAGCCGTGGCGATTTCGGGATCGACGGTGGCGAGGCTTTCGAGGCGGCGGTCGCGTTGCACGGCGGGATGATATGCCACCGCTCCGCCCCGAGCAAGACGAAGGCACGGTGGTGCGCATGTTACGATGAGGCTCGCTTGCGATCGCTCCGGCCTCGAACCCGCCAGGAGACCATGGGGCCTGTCGGTCGCGACTCGGACTCTTCGGGAGACCACGCCCAATCGCACCGAGCGACAGCTGGCCAATCGGTCATCACGCCCTCTTGTCCCGGACCAGAATCTGCCTGGTCACCATGGATAAATCTTCAATTTATTTCATAAACTGCTGATAATAATGATTTTAGTATTCATGCTGTAATTTGACAATATAACGCTCAATCTTTATACTGTTATAAGAATCAATAATAAATCCACATGCTGGAGGCGACTGAGAAATGAAGCTGGAAAAGTTGACCGTCAAGTCGCAGGAGGCGCTGCAAGAGGCGCAGTCGACTGCGCAGCGGCTCGGTCATCCGGAGATCACTCCCGTCCATCTTCTGCAAGCGCTTCTCGAGCAGGAAGGCGGGCTCGTCCCGATCGTCCTCAACAGCATCGGGGTCGACATCGACCGGCTGAAGCGGCGGATCCTGGCGCGCGTGGAGTCGGGCCCGCGCGTCGCCGGGGGGGCCGCACCGCACATCGCCGACGCGCTTCGGGTGGTCCTCGAGACCGCGGAAAGCCGCGCCGAACAGTTTCACGACGCGTTCGTCTCGGTCGAGCACCTCGTGCTGGCGCTTCTCGAAGCCCGCGGTCCCGCCGCCGATCTTCTGCATGAAGCCGGGGTCGAGAGCGGCCCGCTGCTGGAGGCCCTCAAGTCGATCCGCGGCGCACAGCGCGTGACCTCGCAGAACCCCGAGGAAGCGTTCCAGGCTCTGGAGAAATATGCCCGCAACCTGACCGACCTGGCGCGGCGGGGGAAGCTCGATCCGGTCATCGGCCGGGACGAAGAGATCCGCCGCGTCATCCAGGTCCTCTCCCGCCGGACCAAGAACAACCCGGTCCTCATCGGCGAGCCTGGTGTCGGCAAGACGGCCATCGTCGAAGGGCTGGCGCGACGCATCGTCGATGGAGACGTTCCGGAGGGGCTCAAGAGCCGCGAGATCGTCGCCCTCGACCTGGGGGCGCTGGTGGCCGGGACGAAGTTCCGCGGCGAATTCGAGGATCGGCTGAAGGCCGTGCTGCGCGAGGTCGAACGGGGCGAGGGGCGATTCATCCTGTTCATCGACGAGCTGCACACTCTCGTGGGCGCCGGGGCGGCCGAAGGTTCGATGGACGCCTCCAACATGTTGAAGCCGGCCCTGGCGCGCGGCGAGCTGCGCTGCGTCGGCGCCACCACCCTTTCCGAGTACCGCAAGTACATCGAAAAGGATGCCGCGTTCGAGCGGCGCTTCCAGCCGGTGGTCGTCGGAGAGCCGAGCGTCGAGGACACGATCGCCATCCTGCGCGGCCTGAAAGAGCGCTACGAGGTGCACCACGGGGTGCGCATCAAGGACGCCGCGCTCATCGCCGCCGCCACCCTGTCGCATCGCTACATCAGCGACCGCTTCCTGCCCGACAAGGCGATCGATCTCATCGATGAGGCCGCGGCCCGCCTGCGCATGGAGATCGACTCGATGCCGCACGAGCTGGACACGCGGGAGCGGCGCGCCGTGCAGCTGCAGATCGAGGAGAAGGCGCTCGAGAAGGAGAGCGATGCCGGGAGCGGTGCGCGGCGTGAGGCCATCGCCCGCGAGCTATCGACCCTCCGCGAGGAGATCGATGCCCGTCGCGCCCAGTGGCAGGCGGAGAAGCAGGCAATCCAGGAGATCCGGTCTCTCAAGGAGCACATCGAGCAGGCCCGTCTGCGGGCCGAGCAGGCGGAGCGCGCCGGCGATCTGGCCAAGGCGGCCGAGCTGCGCTATGGAGAGCTGGCCGGGCTGCAGAAGAAGCTGGACGACGCCAATCGGCGGCTGCGCGAGCAGCCGCAGGGCGGCCCGGCCCTCCTCAAGGAAGAGGTGGACGAGGAGGAAATCGCCGCCATCGTGTCGCGCTGGACCGGCATTCCGGTCCAGCGCATGCTGGAAGGCGAGGTGCAGAAGCTCCTGAAGATGGAGGATCGGCTCCACGAGCGCGTCGTCGGGCAGGACGAGGCGGTGCGGCTCGTGAGCCAGGCGGTGCGCCGGGCCCGTGCCGGGCTCGCCGATCCCAACCGCCCGATTGGCTCGTTCCTCTTCATGGGCCCGACGGGAGTCGGCAAGACCGAGCTGGCCCGCGCCCTGGCGGAATTCCTGTTCGACAGCGAGAAGTCCATGATCCGCCTCGACATGTCGGAATACATGGAGAAGCACTCCGTGGCCCGGCTCATCGGGGCGCCGCCGGGCTATGTCGGGCACGAGGAGGGCGGGCAGCTGACCGAGGCGGTGCGCCGGCGACCCTACGCCGTGATCCTGTTCGACGAGATCGAGAAGGCGCATCCGGACGTGTTCAATGCCTTGCTGCAGATCCTCGAGGACGGGCGCCTCACCGATGGCAAGGGACGCGTCGTCGACTTCAAGAACACCCTGATTGTGATGACCTCGAACCTTGCCGGCGCGCTGATCCAGGGATGGCAGGGGGGCGATCGCAAACAACTCGTCAAACGGGTCGAGGAGGCGCTGAAGTCGCATTTCCGCCCCGAATTCCTGAACCGCATCGACGAGACGGTGGTATTCCTCTCCCTCACCCGGGACGACCTCCTGCGCGTGATCGATATCCAGACCGTCCGGCTGGGACATCGCTTGAAGCAGCGCGACCTGACCCTCGAGCTGACCCCGGGTCTGCGCGCGCGCCTGGCCGAGATCGGCTACGATCCGGAGTACGGGGCGCGCCCGCTCAAGCGCACCCTGCAGCGGATGGTGATGGACCCGCTCGCGCTGCGGGTGCTGGAGGGGGGCTTCGAACCCGGGAGCCGCCTCCGCGCCGATTGGGACGAGAAATCCGGCGGGGTGAGATTCGAGGCAAGCGCTCCGGACTCGACCGGGGCGACCCCCGAGAAAGCCGGCCCGGTCGCGGAGCGGGTGGCCGCGGCGGGAACGCGAGGGAGGAAACGATGACCACGACACGCTGGGATCCGTTCCGCGATCTGATGGCGATCCAGGATCGCATGAACCGCCTGTTCCAGGAGACGATGGCGCGCCAGCGCGGACAGGAAGAGATCGAAGTGGGTCAATGGTCGCCTGCCGTCGACATCGTCGAAACCGCGGATCGCATCGTCGTGCGCGCCGACCTGCCGGGGCTCGATCAATCCGAAATCGAGGTGCGCGTCGACGACAACATGCTGACGCTGCGCGGCGATCGTCGCACGGTGCCGGACGCGAAGCCCGAGGACTATCACCGCGCCGAGCGACCCCACGGTCCGTTCGTGCGCTCCTTCGGCCTGCCCCCCCATGTCGACCAGGCCGCCGTCCGCGCGACGCAGAAGAATGGCGTGCTGGAGGTGACCCTGCCCAAAAAGAAGGAAACGAAGGTCAGCTCGATCAAGGTGGACGTCCGCTAGAAAGGATTCCGATGAACGCACTCAAGACCGCATTTTTCCTCGGGCTGCTGTCGGCCCTGATCGTCGTCATCGGCGGCGCCTTCGGCGGCCGTCAGGGAATGATTCTGGCGCTCGGCCTCGCGGCCGCCATGAACTTCTTCTCGTACTGGTTTTCCGATCGGATGGTCCTGGCGATGCATCGCGCGCAACCTTTGACCCGCGAGCAGGCGCCGCGGCTGTACGAGATCCTGGAGAGCCTCACCGGCCGCGCCGGCATTCCGATGCCGCGCGTCTACATCCTCCCGGAGGAGGCTCCGAACGCCTTCGCCACCGGTCGCAACCCTCAGCACGCCGCGGTCGCGGTGACCCAGGGCATCATGAAGCTGCTTTCCCCGGAAGAGCTCGAGGGGGTGTTGGCGCACGAGCTGGCCCATGTGCGCAACCGCGACATCCTGATCAGCTCGATCGCCGCCACACTGGCCACGGCCATCATGGTGATCGCCAACATGGCCAGGTGGGCGGCCCTGTTCGGGGGCGTCGGCGGCCGGAACGACCGTGACGGAGCGAATCCCATCGTCCTGCTGGCGACCGCCATCTTTGCTCCCTTCGCCGCCATGCTGATCCAGCTGGCGGTGTCTCGCGCCCGCGAATACCAGGCCGACGCCAGCGGGTCGGAGATGACCCACAACCCCCAGGGGCTGGCGAGTGCGCTGCAGAAGCTCGAGGCCTACAGCCAGCGCATCCCCATGGCGACCGCGAGCGCCACCTCGAACCACCTGTTCATCGTCAATCCGTTCACGGGGCGGGCGCTCACCGGCCTGTTCAGCACGCACCCGCCCATTCAGGAACGAATTCGGCGCCTCCTCGGCCGCTGAAGGCGCCCCAGATGACGCGCCCAGGGAGATCGCGACGATGAGCGACGATCCGCAAAAGGACGAGCCCGCCTTCTCCGTCGTGGACAAGCGCTCCCGCTTCGATGGCGTCGAAGGGGCTTCGCCGGAACCCCGTCTCCCGAGCTTCGTCGAGGAGCTCAAGGCGCGCGCCGAGGAAGCGGAACGCCGCGCACGGGAGATCTCGGCGGCCTACCGGCGCATCGACGAGGAACGGGACGCCTTCCGACAGAGACTGACGCGGGATCTCGAGCGGAGGGTCGACATCGCCCGGGCTGAGACCATGCGCCGGATCCTGCCGATTCTCGATGACCTCGATCGGGCGCTCCTGGCCGCGCGCGGCGCGTCGGAGGCCGGCGCGCTCCTTTCCGGAGTCACGATCATCCGCGAGCGGCTCCGCCTGGCGCTGGCGTCGGAGGGAGTCGAGGCCCTGGCGACCGCCGGGAAGCCGTTCGATCCGGAGGTCGCCGAGGCGGTGGCGACCGAGGAGACCGACGATCCCGGGCGTGACAATCTGGTCGTCGAAGAGATGGAAGCCGGCTATTCCCTGGGGGGCACCCTGCTGCGGCCGGCACGCGTCAAGGTGGCCCGGCTGAAGGGGCACGTCCCGGGCGCGGAACACTGACGGCCGGGGACATCGCCGGTCATCCCTGTCGAACGACCCGCCTGCAGCTATCTAGAGGATGCGTTGCCCGAGCGCCGAGAGGATCAGCTCGGCGCCGAGCTCGGCGGAGTGGTTCCGCACGTCGAGGGTGGGATTGAGCTCCACGAGATCGAGGGCCACCAGCCGCCCGCTCTCCGCCACCATCTCGCACAGGAGATGCGCTTCCCGGTATGTGAGGCCTCCGCGGACAGGCGTGCCGACGCCGGGCGCGACCTCCGGGTCGAGCCCGTCCAGGTCGATGCTCAGGTGGATGCCTGCCGTGCGCGCGACGAGCATCGTCAGGACCTCGCTCAGGATCGGCCCCACCCCGCGACGATCGATGTCGGACATCGTGTAGGCATGCACGCCGCTCCGCCGGACCAGCATCCGCTCGTGATCGTCCAGATCGCGGATGCCGATCAGGGCCACGTTCTCGGCGCGCACGCTGGCGCCACCGCCGACTGCCACCAGGGCTTCCGGACCATGTCCCAGGCAGGCCGCCAGCGGCATCCCGTGAACGTTCCCTGACGGCGAGGTTTCGGGCGTGTTCATGTCCGCGTGGGCATCGATCCACAGAAGCCCGAGCTCACCCCCGCGGGCTCGCAGCGCGCGCGCCACGCCCGCCACCGAACCGGCCGCCAGCGAATGATCCCCGCCCAGGCAGATGGGGGTCCGACCCTCCGTCACCGCCTCTTCGGTCATCTCCCGAAGGGTGCGGCAGACCGCGGCGATCTCCGCGACGTAGCGCTGCCGCTCGCCGCCGACCTGGATCAGCTCGGGGATCGGCACGCGCACGTCACCCCGATCGCGAACCTCAAATCCGAGCTTCTCGATCCGGGCCGACAGCCCGGTCAGGCGGACCGCGGAGGGGCCCATGTCGACGCCTCGCCGCCCCGCGCCGAGGTCCAGCGGCACACCAATCACATCGACCGCACGTCGGGCGGGAGTCATGCCGGCATTATAATTCCGGACCGGAGCGAATCATGACGATTGAGCGAATTGCGGTGGTGGGCGCCGGAACCATGGGCCAGGGGATCGCCCAGGTGGCGGCGCAGGCGGGGTACAGCACCACTCTGTGCGACACCGAGCCTGCGATCCTGGATCGAGCCTTGGCTCTCTCCCGGCAGAGTCTCGATCGGGGGGTGGAGAAGGGGAAAATCACCTCCGAGATCCGCGCCGCGGCGCTCACCCGCCTCGCCATCTCGATCGATCTCGAGGCGGCGGCCGCTCACGCCGATCTCGTCATCGAGGCGGTGCCGGAGTCGATGGAGATCAAGCGATCGGTCTTCGCCGCGATCGAAAGCGCGGCGCCGGCGGAGGGAATCCTCGCCACCAACACCAGCTCGCTGAGCATCGCGGCCCTCGCCGACGGCCTTCGCCGACCCGGGCGATTCCTCGGGTTGCACTTCTTCAACCCCGTGCCGATCATGCCGCTTCTCGAGATCGTCGTGCACCACGGCACCTCCGACGCCACGCTGGCGGAGGCGCGCGCGGTCGGCGCCCGCCTCGGCAAGACCTGCATCGTGGTGCGCGATGCCCCCGGGTTCGCCAGCAGCCGGCTGGGCGTGGCGCTCGGCCTCGAAGCGATGCGCATGCTCGAGCAGGGGGTGGCGAGCGCCGCGGACATTGACGCGGCGATGGAGCTCGGTTACCGGCACCCGATGGGTCCGCTGCGCCTGTCGGACCTCATCGGTCTCGATGTGCGGCTCGGGATCGCCGAGTCGCTGTTCCGCCAGCTGGGCACCGAAACCTTCCGACCGCCGCAGATCCTGATCGATCTGGTGCGCCAGGGCCGGACCGGGAAGAAAAGCGGACACGGCTTCTACGACTGGTAGGGCCGACCGGCAGGGGACAGGCTCCCTCAGACCAGGTAGGCGATCGCGAACCCCACCTGCGCCATCATCATCATCAGGTACATGTGCGTCCAGGAAGGATGGTTCTCGGAGGAAGCCAGCGATCCGGGATCGCGCAGGATCAGCCGAGCGGTCCAGGCGCCCCATCCCGCGAGAAGGAGACCGAGGAGGGAAAGGAGGACCGGGTTCCCGGTCAGGATCGGTCCCGCGCCGAACGGATCGGGCAGGAAGACACCGATCGGAATCAGCAGCCACGGCAGAACGAAAAACGGCGCGATGAAGCGCGCCGCGCGTTCCACCCCCCAGCGGATCGGCAGGGTTCGGCAACCGTGCGCCTCATCCCCCTTCATGTCGGAAAAGTCCTTGCTGGTCGTCGCCCCCAGCAGGAAGAGCATGAAGATCAGGCCGATGTACCACGGCTCGCAGTGCAGCACGCTCCCGACCATCGACCATCCGGCCACTTTCAGGAGGCAGCCGCGCGGGATGGCGATCGTGACATTCGCCCAGATTCCGAACCGTTTCGTGCGGCCCCAGGCCGGGTCCGAGTAGACGAAGGTCAGCAGCATGCCAGCGAGGTAGATGATGAAGCATTCGTGCCGGGCGAGCGGCGCGAAGAAGCGCTCGGCAAGAGTGACCCGCGGGTGGATCACCACGAGCCAGGTGGGGACGATCGCCAGGGCGTACAGCGCGATGGCGAGCCGCTGGGACGCCGCCACCGTGATCGTCCCGGACGGCAGCGGCCGCTGCGGCTTGTTGTGCCGATCGATCTCGAGATCATGAACCTGGTTGAAGACGTTGCTCGCAGCGTTGAGCAGGGCGGCGCACAGCGACCCCAGGGCGATGGTGAGCACGATCGGCCAGGTGAAACATCGCAGCGGATCGGGATTGTGCGCCGATCCGAATGCCGTCAGGGCTCCCGAGACGACACCCAGCGTGGGCGGCAGGAGCGTGAACGGCCGCGTGAAGCCGAAATAGAGACGGGCGCGGCTCGCCATCAGATCCCACCGGCCAGCAGGAACAGCCCGATCCCGGTCAGCGCCCCGACGAGCGTGTTGGAGAAATTCACCGCTTCATTGTTCATCATCCCGCTCCGCTCCAGGGTCGCCCCCAGGAGCGAGTCGGCGCTCGAGCCGACGAAAGCGGCCAGCAGGATGCGCGGCAGCTCGAGCGCCGGAACCAGGCCGGTGAGGCAGGCGACCCCCCCCACCACCGCCGCGGCGGCCGCTCCGGCCAGCGTCCCAAAGAGCGTGATCGCCCCATCCGTGCCGACCGGAACCGGGCGCATGGTGGTGATCAGGAGCGGGCGGCCGCCATAGGCCTGGCCGAGCTCGCTGCTCACGGTGTCGAACGCGGCTGTGGCGTAGGCGCACACGTAGGCGAGCAGGAAGAGCCCGGGCGCCGGCGCCGTCGCTCCGAGCAAGGCGAGAGCCACCGCCACGCCGCAGTTGGCGAGCGCGTGCCGCGCCGAGCGCGCCCCCTTTTTCCCCTGGGCCACCCCGAGACGCTCCTTCCGTTTCCTGCCGGCCCGCGTCGTCAGCGACCCCAGCACGAAGAAGGCGGTCAGCACCAGGAAAGCCTGCCAGCCGCCGAAGATCCAGGTGAGGACACCGACGATGAAACCGGCCACCGCCCCGGAGCGATCGACGGCGCCGGCGTTCCTGAAGGTCACCGCCAGAACCAGGTTCGTGGCGACCGCCGGGAGGATGGCCGGCACCAGCCGCGGGAGGACCATCGGCAGTGACAGCGCGTCGGACTCGATCAGCCCAAGCAGGAACAGCGCCGCGAGGAGCGGCACGGTCAGGTTGTCGTTCAGGCGCCAGGGCAGCGATTCGATGAACGCGGCGAACAGCGCCGTCGGCACCGCCAGCCCCAGGGCCGGCCCCGGCGGCCGCCCCATGGCGACCAGGATGGCCCATGCGGCGAGGGCGGCCGCGAGCGCGAACGCGCTCGAACCGAGCACCGTCTTGCCGGGGTTCCACGGAAGTGGTCGGACGCCCCACCGGCGACCGGCGGCGGCCGCGGCGGGATCGCCGGCCGCCATGATCACCCAGGCGACCGCCGCGACCTCCATGCGCCAGCCGAACAGCAGGATGAGCAGCAGGACCGCCACCGGATAGAGCAGGATCCCCGACGCGATCGGGTGGCGGCGTTCGCCGTCGCGAAACAACGCATGGCCGCCGATGCGCGGGAGGATCAGCGCATTGAACAGAATCGCCGCCCCGGCGAGCGCGGCAGCCTGGGGAAGGGTCAAGTACTTGAGACTGAACGCCAGGGCTCCGGATCCCAGGTGCACCAGGCGTCTGGCCGTCTCGCTGCGCCGCACGTCCGCGCTCAACCTGTCCGCCTGAGCGATTCCAGGGTGCGGGCCATGCCGGAGCGCAGCGGCGTGATCGAATACCCCAGCTCGCGGACCGCGCGCCCGCTGGAATAGGCCCATTCCTGCCGGAACGTGGAGACCATCCCGCGCGTCAGCGATGGCGGGCGGCCGGTCAGCCGCGCCACCAAGGTCATCGCGCCGCCCAGAGCCTCGCCCACCCAGTACGGGATCGCCAGGCTCGGGGCCTGGCGACCGGTCAGCTCGCGCAGCACGGCGAACAGCTCCGCCTGCGTGGCGTTCTCGCCGCCGAGCACGTAGCCGCGGCCGGGGGCGCCCCGCTCAAGCGCCAGCACGTGGCCGCGCGCGACATCCTCGGCGAACGCGTAGCAAATCTTCAGGTCGCTGCGCCCGAGACGCGCCTTGAGGCGGCCGTGCAGGTGGTCGGAGAGCATCGGCCCGAGGAGGTTTCCTTCGGTCGAAGCACCCGGGCCGTACACCACGCCCGGATAGACCACGACGATCGGCTGGCCGGCCGCGATCCGCTCGCGCACCGCCAGGAGAGCCAGCCACTTGGTGCGCTCGTAGTCCGTGCGGTGCGCAGAGTCCGTCCGGTCCCAGTCTTCATCTCGTGGTGGCCCTTCCGTCGGACCGAGGGCGACAATGCTCGACGTGTAAAGGACGCGACCCACCCCGCACGCCGCAGCGGCCTCGAGGAGCGACCGGGTGCCGCCGACGTTCAGCCGGTCGAAGGCGCCGCGATCCGGAGCCCACTTCTGCACCATCGCCGCCATGTGCACCACCGCGTCGCACCCGGCGAGCGCCGGAGGGAGGGTCGCGGCCTCGAGCAGATCGCCGTGCACCGCCAGGCACCCCGGCGGCAGCCGGATCTCGGAGCCGCGGCGGCAGAGGCCGCGCACCTCATGACCGGCGGCTGCCAGCGCCGCAGCCACCCGCGCGCCGAGGTAGCCCGTCGCCCCGGTGATCAGCACTCTCATGCCGCCGGCCCCCGTCCGCCCGCGTCCTGCAGGAAGGATCGCAGCGCCTCGTCCCAGGGTCGCAACGGGGCGCCCGTGAGCCGCGCGAACAGGTCCGTGTCGAGGGCCGAATAGGCGGGGCGTCGCGCGACGCCGCCGGCCTGCGACGTGCGCATCGCCTCGAGGGAGGTGCGGCCGGTCAGGCCGGCGGCCGCGAGCGCCGCCGCCGCCAGCGCATGCCGCGAGCAGACACCCCGGTTCACCACGTGCACGACACCGCGGTGGGCGACCCCGAGCAGCCGCGCGACCCCATCGGCCAGGTCCTCCACCCAGGTGGGCGACCCGAACTGGTCCTCCACCACGCGCAGCCTCTCCCCCTGCGCGGCGCGGCGGAGGATGGTCCCCACGAAGCCCTTCCCGCCGGCGCCATAGAGCCACGCGGTGCGCACGATCAGGTGGTCCGCGAGCACGGCGGCGATCCGCCGCTCTCCTTCGAGCTTCGACCGGCCGTATTCCTGAATCGGCCCGGTCGGGTCGTCCTCCCGATAGGGCCTTTCGCTGCGGCCGTCGAACACGAAATCGGTGCTGATGTGGATGAGCCGGCAGCCGGAGCCTTCGGCCGCCCGGGCCACGTTCGCCGCCCCCTCCGCGTTGATCTCCATGGCCCGCTCCGGATCCCGCGTGCAGCCGTCGACGTCGGTCATGGCGGCGCAGTTGAGGATCACCGTCGGGCGCAGCCGCTCCACCTCGGCTTCCAGCCCGAAGCGATCGGTGACGTCGATCTCCAGGCGCGTGGCCGCGATGAGCTCGGAATGGTCGCGCTCGAGGCGGCGCGCCAGCGCCTCGCCCAGGAGCCCGCCGGCCCCCACCACCATCGGCCGCTCGCCGCCCGCCGGGTTCATCAGTAGCCGCCGCCGCTCTTCTCGTGCAGATCGATCACGTTGCCAACTCCCTTCAGGTTGATGAGGAAGCGGAATTCGCGCAGCTCCGATCCGGAGTAGTTGCGGTTCAGGAACTCGAACTGGAACCCGCAGCACTGGGTGTTGTAGCCGGCCCGGTAGCGCTGCTCGCGGAGGCGCGGCTCGTCCGGCAGGACGTCACCGAGCTCGTAGTTCGATTGAAATCCGAGCAGGACCCGCCGCGCGAACAGGCTGGTCTCCCCCTGCAGCACGATCTGGCTGCGATTGAACGGCGATGGCGGCGCCAGCCCCTGCTCGAACCGCGCCTTGCCGTCCAGATCGCGCACCATCGTCCAGGTGGCGTCGAGGAAGCCGCGGCCCGGGAGGCGCAGGTTGGCGCTCAGGCTGGCATCGCGGATCTCCCGGAACAGCACGTCGAACGACGTGCGCAGGTCGATACTGGTATAGATGGACGGGTTGATCCGCAGGGCGCCCCGAATCGGGGAGACGGGGCGCGATTCGTTCAGCGCCCCCGAGATGCTCAGGGGGCCGAGGAACGAGTAGTCCTGGCTGAGCTCGAGGGTCGCGACCTCGACGGTGCTCACCGGCCGGCGCGTCTCCGCTTCTCCGCCCGCGCCATCCGCCCCCGGGGTCGAAGACTCCTCCCCAAGCGCAGGAGGCGGCGCTTTCGCGGCCTGGTCGCGCCGCATCTTTTCGAGCGCTTCCGCGAGACCCTGGTCGGGGCCGCCGCTGGCCAGATGCCCGCCCATGGTCGCGTCCTCCATCTCGGAAGGGCTGAGGGAGGGGCGCTTGGCGAACAGGCGCGTCGTCACCCCGTAGGTCACCCGGTTGGTGTTGCCGGTGATGGTGTCGATCTCGTCGAACGGGATGATCTGCTGCGGATCCGCGACCGCCGACTGGTAGTTGAACGTCAGCGTCGGCTCGATGCTGTTCTTGAGCTGCGTCGAAAAGGTCGAGGCGGGCCGCTCGAAGACGCGGCTGATCTTCGGCCCGATGACGGTCAGCCCTCCCTGGTAAATGCGCCGAGAGAAGTCGTTGTCCACGATGCCGGTGCGCTCGGTGTCGCGCACGCCGTTCCCCTCGCCGAAATCGCCCGTCCCCGCGGTGTCGTCGCACCCCAGATCGTCCTCCGGGCCGAAGGTGCCGGTCTGGCCCGTGATCGGGTCCGGGTGGTCGCGCTCGCTGTCCAGGACGCCGTTGTTCTCGCCGAAGTCGCCGGTGTTCTCGAGATTGTCGCAGCCGAGGTCCGTCCGCTGGCTCTTCGTGTAATACGTCCCGCGCAGTCCCGCGCTCGCGTTGATGTCCAGCCAGGGCACCGGCGACAATTGCGACGACAGCACCGGCGCCGCGTCGGCGCGCTGGTAGACGCCCTGCTGGAGGCCCTTGTCGAAATTGTCGAAGGATGCTTCCAGGCTCAGGAACAGCGGGGAGTTGCCCAGCCGTTGCCGGCTGCTCCGGAGCTCCACCTCCGGCTCGATCCAGCGCACGATGGTGTCCTGCCGGACGGTGAAGAACGGCTCGCCGTAGAGGGTCGGCAGGAGGGTCGTCTGCACCAGTTGCTCGCGGCGTTCGGCCCACATGTTCAGCGACGAGAAGCCCCAGTTGTGCGACACGTAGAAATTGCTCACCGCCTGCGGGTTCGTCGCCAGGCGGATGTCGCGCTCGAAGTCGAGATAATAATTGAAGTCGCTGACGAAGTTGGCGGAGGCCACCAGCCTCCACTCGGGAGCGAGCTCCTGCTGGTGGGCGTAGTCGATCACCCACCGGTCGAACGGCACGCCCGGCCGGTTCTCCTCCTTGGCAACCTGATCCCTGATGAAGTACCCGGTGAACTGCCCGTGCGAGACCGCGTTCGGGACGTAGCGGTACTGGAGGCCGTTCCCGATCCCCGACTTGCTCGTGTAGTCGAGATAGAAGGTGGCGTCCATGTTGCGCCGCATGGCCCAGTACCAGGCCTCGCTGATGATCGTTCCGCTGCGCTGCGAGAAGCCGAACTCCGGGAACAGGAATCCCGAGGCGCGATCGGTTTTAATCGGCCAGACCAGGTAGGGGGAATAGAAGACCGTGGCCGGCCCCACCTTGAACCTCAGATTATGCAGGTAGGCGTAGTCGTTCAAACGCAAAATACCGTGCGCCAGCTTGAAGCTCCAGTAAGGGGTCGGCTGCGTGCAGGCGGTGAAGGTCGCGTCGGTCAGCTCCAGCTCGTCCTTCGAAATCTGCTCGACGCGCTCCGCCTGGAAGAAGATCGATGGCTCGGCGTAGCCGCGCGCATGGAGAAAGACCCCGGTCTGGGTCTGAAGATTGTAATCGAGGGTGTCGGCGGTGATCCGGGACTGCGACTGGTCGAGGATGATGTTCCCCTCGGCGTGTGCCTGGTGGGTCGAAGGGACGTAACGCACCAGGTCGGCCTGCAACCTCAGGTTACCGCAGCGGATGTCGACATAGTCCTTCAGGACCAGCTCGTCCTTGTCGAGGATCGACCCCGGACCGGCGGAGATCTCGAGCGAGCAGCCGCCCGCTCCGGTCCCCACCGTCCGGTGCTCCGTGGCCCGCGCGTCGCCCGCTTCGGCGACCGGTTTCCGGGCAGGGGGCTCTTCCGCCCGGGCGATCGGGGTGGCGGCCAGAATCGCAAGCGCGAGGACGGGGCCGGCGGCCAGGGGGACCGGCGGAACGCGGACGTGGCGCATCAGAAGACGGCCACCCCGGCATATCCCACGACCGAGCCGAAATCACCGCTGCGCTCTCCGGAGTGGCCATGGGCCACCAGGCGCGCCGAGGTCGCACCGAGGCGCCGCGCCGCCTCCAATCCCGCCACGACCGGCGCCACGCCGCACATGCTGATCAGGCGCTCATCCACCACCCGGTGCAGCCCGACCGGGTCGATCGCCAGCACCCGATCGATCGCCAGGCGATCCAGCCGCTCGGCCTCGGACGCCTCGACGTAATGCGACATGTCGCTGCTCAGGACGAGCAGCACCTCGGTGCCTGCCGCGGCGATGGCCTCCGCCAGGGCCCTGCCGAGATCGAGCAGCGTCTCGAGCCGCTGCGTGCCGACGCAGATGGGAACGAAGCGGAACCCCGGATCCAGGAGCTGAAGGAAAGGGATCTGCACTTCCAGCGAATGCTCGCGGCGATGCGCCACGCCGTCGGCGCGCGCGGCATGGCAGCGATCGAGAATCGCCGCGGCGAGCGGCGCATCGATCGGCGCCTCACCCAGCGGCAGGCTCCATGTCCCTCGATCCATGACCGCCACAGCCTCTCCGGCGCCCGTGTGGTTCGGGCCGAGGACGACGACCCGCTCCGGCAGGCGTGACGCGAGAAAAGTCTCCGCCGCAATCCGACCGGAATAGATATAGCCGGCATGCGGCACCATGAGCGCCCGGGCCACCGCCCCGCCGGCAGGGAGACGCCCGCCGGTCAGGCTTTCCAACTCATGTCGGAGCGTCTCCGGGTCGGCCGGGTAGAAGGAGCCGGCCACGGCGGGCCTGCGGGTCGTCGACTGCATCGCCGCCCTCGTTCGGACCAGAAGCGCGGCGATGCTACCAGCAAAGGCGCCATGCTACAATCCGCCTCTTCTTCCGAGAGCCTATGCGACGCAATCCATCGACGGGCCGCACGCCCGCGCCGGCGCGCCGGAACCGCATCGCCACGGGTCCGCCGGCCGGCCGGCTGCGCATCGCCCTGGCCCAGATCGCCCCTGCCCTGGGAAAAGTCGAGGCCAACATGGCGCTCCACCTCGAGTGGGCGCGCCGGGGCTCGCCTCGTCGTGTTCCCCGAGCTCAGCCTGACCGGCTATCGGCTCCAAGACTTGGTTTCCGAGGTGGCGCTCCGGCTCGACGCGCAGGGGCCGCTGGCGCCCCTGATCGCCGCCAGCCGGAAGATCGCCATCGCCTTCGGCCTCGTGGAGGAGTCCGAGGGGCACCGCTACTACAACAGCTCCGTCTTCCTGGAGGGCGGCCGCATCCGCCACGTGCACCGCAAGGTCTACCTGCCGACCTACGGCATGTTCGAGGAGGGCCGCTATTTCGCTCCGGGGGATCAGTTCGAGGCGTTCCGCACGCCGCTCGGACGGATGGGGATGCTGGTGTGCGAGGATCTGTGGCATCCCTCCTCGGCGCTGGTGCTGGCGCAGGACGGGGCCGATTACCTCCTGGTGCTGTCGAACGGCCCGACGCAGGCGGTGGCCGGGGCCGCGGGCCCGAAGAACCAGGAGACCTGGAGCGACCTGATCAAGGTGACGGCCCAGATGCAAACCACCTTCGTCGTGCTGGTCAACCGGGTCGGCTGCGAGGACGGCGTCTCGTTCGGCGGCGGATCGGCCGTGGTGGATCCGCTCGGGCGCGTCATCGCGCAGGCCGAGGGAGCCGGCGAGGAGCTGGTGGTGTGCGATCTCGATCGGGCCACCCTGCGGCGCGCGCGGACGTTCTATCCCCTGCTGCGGGACGAGCGGCTGGGGGTTGTCGCGAGGGAGATCCAGAGACTGCTGTCGATGCCGGCGGGCGATCGCGGACCGGGGGGAACGTGAAGACCTTCCTCGCCTACCGTTGCCATGACCTGGGACGGATGGAGTTCTATTCGCGCTTCACGCCGCTCGGGCTCGGGTGCATCGGCGCCCACCTCCGCAGCCGCGGGCACGACGCGACGGTGGTCAACCTGAGCTCCTGGTCCTGGCCGCGCATCGCGCGCTTTTTCAAGGACGAGCGGCCGGACATCCTGGGCCTGTCGGTGTTCACCTTCAACCGCCACGAGGCGATGCGCGTCGCGGGCCTGGCGCGCGCCGCCAACCCGGGCTGCCTGATCGTCGCCGGCGGCCCGCACGCCACGCACCTGCCGCACGCCCTCCTGCGCCGTTACGGCGCCGTCGATCTGGTGGCGCGCGGCGAAGGCGAGGAGACGATGCTCGAAATCGTGCGCGCCGCCGAGGCGGGCACGCTGCGGCGTCCGGCGGCCGTCGTCGGCCCGGCCTCCGGGAGCGATCTCGCGGCGGGGGGCACGGCCGCAGCGCCCTTCACCCTCGCCGGGGTCACGTTCCGCTCGGGGAAGGATTGTGTCGACACGCAGGACCGGCCGGTGATCGCTAATCTCGACCGGCTGCCGCATCCCGCCGCCGATCCCCGCACGATCGGCGTGGACGCGCAGTCGCAGTTCGAATTCATCATCACCTCGCGCGGCTGCCCCGCCGCGTGCACCTTCTGCTCGTCGCCGGAATTCTGGGGGCGGAGCCTCCGATTCCGCTCGGCGGAGAATATGCTCGAAGAGGTGCGGCTCCTGCGCGACCGGCACGGGGTGGTGTACGTCTCGGTGCGCGACGACACCTTCACGGTCAGCAAGAAACGGGTCATCGATTTCTGCCGCGCCCTGATCGACGCGCGGCTGGATCTGCTCTGGGACTGCCAGTCGCGCGTCAACATCGTCGACGAGGAGCGCCTGATCTGGATGCGCCGCGCCGGGTGCACGCACATCCAGTACGGCGTCGAATCGGGATCGCCGCGCATGCTCCGCCGCCTCAACAAGGGGATCTCCCTGGACGAGATCCGCGCCGCCGCTGCCATGACACGCCGGGTCGGGCTGGGGCTGTCCATCTACCTCATCACCGGCATCGACTCCGAGACCGACGCGGATCTCCAGTCCACGTTGCAGCTCATCGAGGCGATACGGCCGCACGACGGGCTGGTCTCGCCGCTCACCGTCTACCCGGGCACCGGCCTGTACGAGGAGGCCAAGCGGCGCTTCGGGATCGACGATGAGTTCTGGGTGACCAGCCGCGACGAGGCCTACTTCGTGCGCCAGGATCCATGGACGCGCCGCAGCCTCCGGACGATCGCGGCCACCCTGCGCCGCGTGGGGCGGGCCGCGGCGTACGGCCCCGACGACTTCGATCGGCAGCGTGCCCTGGTTGGCGACTGCTACGCCCTCCGCCTGTCGATCGGCGATTACCACGAGCGGCGCCGGCAGGTGGCGCGCGCCGCCGCGGAGTACCAGGCGATTCTCGACGACAACCCGCGCAGCCTGTGGGGCCGCATGCGCCTCGGGCACCTCGCCGTGCGCCGCGGCCGGTTCGAGGCGGCGGTGGCGCACTACGAAGCGGCGCTCGCCGTCGCCCCGGCGTTCGCGCACGCGCGGGAGCTGCTGCGCGACGCCCGGGCCAGGGCCGGCATGCGGGGCAGGACCGGGGTGCAAGGCAGAACCGAAAGGCAGATCCGGGCGAACCGGCGAGGTCAGGCGGCGACGCGATTCGACAGCCTGCCGATGCCGTCGATCGACACGACCACCTCGTCCCCCGGGCTGAGCGGGCCGACCCCCTCGGGGGTGCCGGTGGCGATCAGGTCGCCCGGCTCGAGCGTCATGATGCGCGACACGTAGGCGATCAGGCGCGCCGGCGGGAAGATCATGTCGGTCACCGGCGCCGCCTGGCGCCGTTCCCCGTTGACGAAGGTCTCGACCCGCAGGGTCTGCGGATCGAGCCCGGTCGCGATGCACGGCCCGAAGGGACAGAAGGTGTCGAATCCCTTGGCGCGCGTGAACTGCACATCCTGCCGCTGGAGGTCGCGCGCCGTGACGTCATTGACGCAGGTGTAGCCGAGGACGAATTCGAGCGCCAGTTCTTCCGGCACGTCGCGCGCCACCCGTCCGATGACGATCCCGAGCTCGCCTTCGAAGTCGACCTGGGCGCTCGCCCGGGGCAGACGGACGATCCCCTGGTGGGGCAGCAGCGCGGACGGCGGCTTGAGAAACAGCAGCGGCTCCGCCGGGACGGCGTGGCCGAGCTCGGCCGCGTGGGCCACGTAGTTCCGCCCGATGCAGACGATTTTGGACGGCACAAGCGGGGTGAGGAAGCGGAGGCCGTCGAGCGGCCGGGACGGGCCGGCCGGCGTCAGGCCGGAGAACGGATCCCCCCAGGCCTCCCGGACGCGGCCGTCGTCGGACAGAAGGGCATGGAAGACGCGGGTGCCTTCTGCGAGCCGGGCGATGCGCGAGACGCGAGCCGGGGACGGTGAGGGCATGGAGGGGGGGGGCGGAGGTCTACTTGGCGCGCTCGAGGTACTTCCCCTCGGCGGTGTCGATGCGCACCACCTCGCCGACGTCGATGAACTGCGGCACCGTCACCTGAAGCCCGGTCTCGAGCGTCGCGGGCTTGCCGCTGTTGGAGGCGGTGGCCCCCTTCATGCCGGGCGGAGTCTCGATCACCTTGAGATCGACGGTGATCGGCAGCGCCACGCCGACCGGCCGGTGCTCGTAAATCTCCACCATCACCCTGATGTTCGGGATCAGGTAGTTGACGGCATACCCGAGATCGTCCCGATGGATCGCCACCTGCTCGTAGGAATCGGTGTTCATGAAATGGAAGTCGTCGCCGGCGGCGTAAAGGAACTCCATTTCATGTTCCTCGAGGTCCGCCTTCTCGACCCGGTCCTCGGATCGGAACCGGTGCTCGAAGCTGTTCCCGGTCTTGATGTTCCGTAGCTTGGCCTGGACCATGCCGCGCCAGTTGCCGGGCGTGAGGTGGTGCACGTTCAGGACCCGGCACAGGTTCCCCTCGTGCAGGATCGCCATGCCGGACCGCATCTGTGTCGCCTGAATCATTGCGTCGCCAACCTCCCGGGACCGGTGATTGTGGAATGAGCCCGGCATTATAGCGTTCCGCTCGGCAGGCCCGCAAGGCACGCGTTGACACCCGCGCGAGCCGGGGGCTACGCTGCGCGCGTGAGGCACCGATCCGCCGGCACCGCCACCGCGGGCGTCGCTCCGCCCGAGCTGGAGATCGACCCGGAATCGACCGCGGAGATCCTGGTCGACTTTCTGCGCCGCGAGACGCGGCGCGCCGGCTTTTCCCGGGCCGTCGTCGGCCTCTCGGGAGGTGTCGACTCCGCCCTCAGTGCCGCGCTCACGGCGCGCGCCCTCGGCGCGGGGAATCTGCTCTGCGTCCTGCTCCCCTACCGGACCAGCCACCCCTCCAGTCTGCGCGACGCGCGCCGGCTGGCCCGCCGCCTCGGCACCCCGGCCACGACCATCGACATCTCGCCGGCGGTCGATGCCTATTTCCGGCGAGCCCGGGGCGCGACACGTCTGCGTCGCGGCAACAAGATGGCGCGCGAGCGGATGTCGATCCTCTACGACCTGTCGTCGCGCGATGGGCGTCTGGTCATCGGCACCAGCAACAAGACCGAGATGCTGCTCGGCTACGGCACCCTCCACGGCGACATGGCATCGGCCCTCAACCCGCTCGGCGACCTCTACAAGACACAGGTGCGGCAGTTGGCGCTGCACCTGGGCGTGCCGGAGGAGATCGTGTGGAAGCCTCCGACGGCGGACCTGTGGGCCGGGCAGTCGGACGAGGGCGAGCTGGGCTACCCGTACGGGGAGATCGATCGGCTGCTGGTGCGCCTCGTCGAGCTGCGGGAAACCCCCGAGCAGGCGGTGGCCGCGGGATTCCGCCCGTCGATGGTGCGCGCCCTCCGGCGCCGCATCATCCGCTCCCAGTTCAAGCGCCGGCCGCCGGTGATCGCCAAGCTCACCTCCCGCGCCGTCAACATCGATTTCCGCTACCCGCGCGACTGGGGGACCTGACGTGCCGGCGCCGCCCGGCAGGCTCTACGTCGTCGGCACCCCGATCGGCAACCTGGAGGATCTCTCGTTCCGGACGATCGCGACCCTGCGCGGTTCCCGGCTCATCGCCTGCGAGGACACGCGCGTGACGCGCGCCATCCTGACCCGGCATGGGCTGCCGACGCCTCTCGTCAGCTGTCACAAATTCAATGAACGGCAGCGGGTCGACCGCGTGCTCGAAGTGCTGGCCGCGGGCGGCGACGTGGCCCTCGTGAGCGACGGCGGAACGCCGGGACTATCCGATCCGGGCGCCATCCTTGTGCGCGCGGCGCGCGCGGCGGGATATGCCGTCTCGCCGATCCCGGGGCCATCGGCGGCCACGGCGCTGATTTCGGTCAGCGGGTTCACCTCCGGCACCTTCACGTTCATCGGCTTCCTTCCCTCGCGGCGCGGCGAGCGCCGGCGGGCGCTCGAAGCGCTGCGGGACGAGCGACGCCCGCTCCTGTTTTTCGAATCGCCGCACCGTATCCTGGGGACCCTGGAAGATGCCGAGTCGGTTCTCGGCGACCGCGCCGCCTGTCTCGGGCGCGAGATGACCAAGATCCACGAGGAGTTTCTCGACGGACCGTTGAGTGTCGTGCGCTCGAAGCTCTCCGGCCGGCGGCTGC
>JAYUCR010000409.1:0-3389 GCA_043740165.1 Acidobacteriota bacterium
TTCCCCCGTTTCTGGTCCTTCAGCATCTCGAGCGCGGCGAGCCGGCCCGGGGCCCCCATGATCCCGCCCCCCGGGTGGGTGGCGGATCCGCACATGTAAAGGTTGCGGACGGGGGTCCGGAAGCGCGCCCACCCCGCCACCGGCCGGAGGAAGAAGAGCTGCTCCAGCGACAGCTCACCCTGGAAGATGTTCCCCTCCGACAGTCCGAAGGTGCGCTCCATGTCGAGTGGGGTCACCACCTGCCGGTGCAGGATCAGGTTCTTGAGGTTCGGCGCGTACTCCGAGATCGTGTTCACCACCGTGTCGCCGAACGCCTCGCGCTGCCGATCCCAGTCCTGCGGACCTTCCTTCAGCTTGTATGGCGCGTACTGCACGAAGCACGACATGACGTGCTTCCCGGGCGGCGCCAAGGACGGATCGGTGAGGCTCGGGATGACGATGTCGATGTAAGGGCGCCGGGAATACTCGCCGTACTTCGCCTGGTCGTAGGCGCGCTCCATGTACTCGGTGGACGGGGAGATCGAGATGGCGCCGCGCAGGTGCGCCCCGGTCCCGGGCAGGCATTTGAAATCGGGCAGCCCGTCCAGCGCCATGTTCACCTTGCCGGAGGAGCCGCGGAACTTGTAGCGCTTCACCTCCTCGAGGAACTCGTCGGTCAGGTGCCCCGGCTCGATGAACTTCATGAAGGTGAGGCGCGGGTCGACGCTCGACGCCACCACGTCGGCATGGATCTCGTCGCCGCTCTCGAGGACGACGCCTTTCGCCTTGCCGTCCTTGACCACGATGCGCGCCACCGGCGCCTCGGTGCGGATTTCGACCCCCAGCTCGCGCCCGGCGTCGGCGATGGCGTTGCTGATGGCGCCGGTGCCGCCGCGCGAGAACCCCCAGGCGCGGAACGCCCCGTCGATCTCCCCCATGTAGTGGTGCAGCAGGACGTAGGCGGTCCCCGGCGAGCGGACCCCGAGGAAGGTGCCGATGATCCCGGAGGCCGACATCGTTCCCTTGAGGGCCGGGGTCTCGAACCACTGGTCGAGAAAATCGGCGGCGCTCATCGTCATCAGCTGGACCTGGTTGTAACGGTCCTTGTACGGGAGGTCGCGGAAGCGGCGGCCGAGGAACAGGATGTTCAGGAGGTCCTTGAACCCCGGCTTGCCGGGATCGGGCGGGAGCATGCCGATGATCGGCTTGACGAAGCGGCACATCGCCTGCATCGCATGGCCGAATTCCTCGTACGCCTCGGCGTCGGTCTTCGAGTGGCGGGCGATCTCGCGGATGCAGCGGGCGTGATCGTCCATGCGCCAGAGGTAGTCGCCGCTCGGGAGGGGCGTGAAGGTGCCGTCGAGCGGCAGGATCTCGAGCCCGTGGCGGGGGAGCTCGAGGTCGCGGATGATCTCGGGGCGCAGGAGCGAGACGACGTAGGAGCAGACCGAGTACTTGAAGCCGGGAAAGATCTCCTCGGTCACCGCGGCGCCGCCGAGGACGTGCCGCCGCTCGAGGACCAGCACCTTCCTGCCGGCGCGCGCCAGGTAGGCGGCGTTCACCAGCCCGTTGTGTCCCCCGCCGATGATGACTGCGTCGTACCGGGCGCTCATCTGATTCCCCCGCGGAACACCGAGCCGCGGCATGGCGACCGAACTCCCGGCGACCCCACTGCGTGCGGGCCGGACGCCGGTGCGCATGCCAAAACGCGGTTGCGAAATGAAGCCGCATTGTAGGCAACCGCGCGCGGGATCACAAGGGCATCGTGACCTCATGTCCGCGGCGATTTCACAGGGAGGAACAGCGGCGGGTCGCGGCCGGAGGCGGCCGCGATGGCGCCGGAGAAGCGCCCCGATTGAAGACAATCGCGCGCGAAGCATTGCCCGCGGCGGCCGACATGTCTATAATGCCGGCCTTCCTTCCGCTTCAGATGAGGGGTGAGCGTGCCGATCGGAACCGCCGTCCACGAAAGAACACTGGGCCTGTGTGAGAGCCTCAATTACCGCGAGTGGTCGGGCTATTTCGCCGTCAGCGCCTACGAGGTGCACCACCACCACGAGTACAACGCCATCCGCAACGCCGCCGCGCTGATCGACATCTCGCCTCTCTACAAGTACCTGGTCCGAGGGAAGGACGCCCTGCGGCTGGTCGACCGGGTGGTGACGCGCGACATGAAGCCGGTCGCGGTCGGGCAGATGACCTACACGCCCTGGTGCGACGAATTCGGCAAGGTGATCGACGACGGCACGATTGTCAGGCTGGAGGAGCACGCCTACCGCTGGACGGCGGCCGACCCGCAGTTGCGCTGGCTGAAGCACAACGCCACCGGCATGGAGGTGACGATCGAGGACATGTCGTCGCGCACCGCCGCCCTGGCCCTGCAGGGCCCCACCTCGGCGCGCATCCTGAACAAGTCGGCCGAGGCCGACATCCCCAATCTGAAATACTTCCGCTGCACGAGCGGCAGCATCGCCGGCGTGCCGGTGGAGATCTCGCGCAACGGCTACACCGGCGATCTGGGATACGAGATCTGGATGCCGTGGGAGCGCGCCGTCACGGTCTGGGACGCGCTGATGGCGACCGGGCGGGAGTTCGATATCCATCCGGCCGGCATGCTGGCGCTCGACGTGGCGCGCGTCGAGGCGGGGCTGGTCCTGATCGAGGTCGACTACGTCTCCTGCCGCCGGGCCCTCATCGAGGAGCAGAAGAGCACCCCGGCCGAGATCGGCCTCGGGAGGCTGGTGCATCTCGGCAAAGAGAGCTTCGTCGGGAAGGCGGCGCTCGAGGCGGAACAGCGGCATGGCGGACCGGCCAGGACACTCGTGGGGCTCGAGCTCGACTGGCCCGACATCGAGCGGCTGTTCGAGAAGGTGGGCCTGTCGCCGTCGGCCCCGTCGGCCACGTCGCGCGTCTCGGTGCCGGTCTTCGACGGCAGCCGACAGGTCGGCAAGGCCACCTCGACCACCTGGTCCCCGACCCTCAAGAAGCTCATCGCTTTGGCCACCGTGCCCAGGGAACACGCTGCATCGGGTACCAGGCTGCAGATGGAAATCACCGTTGAGGCGACCCGGCAAAAGGCCGGAGCGCAGGTTGTGCCGCTGCCGTTTTTCAATCCGCCGCGCAAGACCGCGGTCCCCGCGGTCTGAGGGGCAAGTCAGAGGGCAAGGAGGACGTATTCATGGCCAGAAAGCTGGGACGCGCCCCGAATGTGCGGGCGATGCGTGATATCGAGTCCGGACTCAAGATGCTGACCCTGGGGTTGCGCCAGCTGGCGGGCGACGTCAAGGCGCTCGGCGCCAACTCGTCCGTGAAGGGGATCGCCCGACGGCGGCCCGTCACCCGGCTGCTCCGCCTCCAGGGGCGCTACATGGGGCTCATCCGGACGCTGCCGCTGCGCAAGAAGAATCAGG
>JAYUCR010000410.1:0-20524 GCA_043740165.1 Acidobacteriota bacterium
ACGGTGTGGAAGATCCGCCGCGTCACGGAATTGAAGAAGGTCTCCGCGAGATCGGCGTCGACGCTCCCCCAGAGGAGCGCCGCGTAGGCGGTCCGCAGCCGCGGCCAGGCGTCGCGGTCGTGCACGCGATCCTGCAGGAGGGGGCGCAGGCCGACGAGCGCCTCGTTCACCGCCTCGCCGTAGAGATCGAGCCGCCGCGCCGAGTCGCGCTGCCCCGCCAGCCAGTCGCGCGTCTCAAAGTGGCGCCGCGCTTCCCGCGTGATGTGCCGGAACCGCTCGCGGTAGGCGCCGAAGGCGTCGCGGATGACCGCCGCCCCCAGCTCCGCGACCCGGACCTCCTCGCCGCTGTTCACCGGCAGAGTGTAGTGGGCCGACTTCCAGCGCCGCAAGTGACGCGGCTAGTCAACTCTTAACTGGAGGTGCCATTAGCAGTTCCGGATGGTCTGGATGAACTCACGAAGCGGCACACCCAAAGCCCGGGCGATGCTCTTGATTACGAACGGGGTGATTTCAGTGTGCCTGGGAATGGGGATGGGCTCATCCAGATCGTCCCTGCCATAGATTTCATGACGCGCGCCCTCGCGCATGAAGCGGCAGCCATAGACCACTTCAAGAGCCTTGACGATCTTTCTTCGAGGGAGAGGACCTATACCCGACATTCCTCAAGGCGCCGCTTCATGAATCCTGGTAAGAATACCGGGAGCGATACGGAGCCTCGGGGAACGGTCTTCAGAGGCACGAATGAGGGGCGCCAATGGTACTTTCGCAGAACGCGATCAAGCGTTCCCTTTTCGATACAGGTGATGATGAATAGGTTCGTGGCCTCGACGATATTCGCGATGGCCTCGGAACTGGTTTTTCCCTGAGTTACGACCGGAAGACCAACCGTTTCCGCCACGTACCAAGCCCCTTCCTTCCAGATCTTGGCGGTCAGGTAGCACGCTACTTCATGCGTGGTCTTGGTTCGCATTTTCGGAGTCCCCGCTCGCTTGGCAATATACGATCGTCCGAAAACCATAGCAATAGCTGAGTTCGTCTAAGCGGCTCACGTAGTATGCCCTTGCTGGGATTCAACTATGTAACTACTCCGCTCTCCGGTAGCGACCCGCTCCGTGGCCTCGGACCCCCAATCAATACATCTGCCTGACCCATTCACTTCAGCCTGGCCCGCGCAGCCCGGAGAGCATCGCCGGCTGGTCGGCCCGCCCCGGGTGCGCAACGGTGACCATGATTGCCCAATACGAGATGAAAGCGCGCCCGGGGTTGGGTGCACGCCGTGGTTATTCGGCTGGGTGGCGAGAGTTGCCGCAGCTTGGAGATCTTCGCGCCGCAGCCCCGTGTGCTTTGCGATTCGGGACAACATCCGCGGTCCGAGCTCTTCGTTTTCGTGGAAGGCGAATACCACATCCTGCCAACCCGAGCGAGCGAGGATCCGGTGCGACTCTGCCTGCCGCTTCACCACCCAGCCAATCCGTTGCAGCGCGGCGAGGACCCGCCTCGCTCGCGTGCTGGACCACTCGCTCATGCGGCGGCGAAGGAGATGCTGACGAGGTCGGGGCCGGCTTCGCCGTGTTCAATACGGTCGGCAACTACACGGAGAGCAAGCGCCTGGACCTTCGCACGAGCCTCTTCAGGCGTGGCGCCATACGCCAGTACACCTGGAAGCTCAACAACTTCGGCGATCCAGCGACCGTCTTCTTCCTGCCCCACTTCAACCTTGAAAGTCATTTCGGCTCCGGTAGCTCCTTGGTGCCTCTATTCTACGCAGGATGCCGCGACAACGATAGCCTTGCGGTAGTTCGACAGAGCCTGTGACTCAGGCCGCCAGGCGCGCCGCGACGGCAGGTCCGCCTTGGGCGTAATATGCCCCCCGGGAGGGCGGCCATGCCCCAGATCAATGGACCAGCGGGGACCGGCATTCTGATCACGGTCGAGGAGCGGGTCGCCACCCTCACCCTCGATCGGCCGCCGCTCAACGTGCTCAGCATCCGGACCTGCGAGGTGATCGCAACGTCGCTGCGCGGGCTGTCGGCGCTGGACGAAGTAGGCGTCCTGGTCCTGGCCGGCGCGGGGCGCGCCTTCTCCGCGGGGGCCGACGTCGGCGAGCACCGGGACGCCACCGTGGCTGCGATGCTGCGCGCCATGCACTCCGTCGGCAAAGCGCTGCTCGAGTTTCCGCGGCCCACCATCGCGCGGGTGCATGGCGCGGCGCTGGGGGGCGGCTGCGAGCTGGTCCTCTGCTGCGACGTGGCCGTGGCCGCGTCGTCCGCGACCCTCGGCCTGCCGGAGATCGCCCTCGGGGTCTTCCCGCCGCTCGCCGCGACGCTCCTGCCGCGCCTGGCGGGACGGCGGGCGGGTGAAGCGATTCTCTGGGGCGAGACGATGCCGGCCGCCGCGGCGCTGCGCCTGGGGCTGGTCACCGAGGTGGTGCCGCCGAGCCGCCTCGACGCGACGGTGGCGGCGCACGCCAAACGCGCCGCGCGGCTGTCGTCCACCACGCTGCGCATCGCGCGGCGGGCCCTGCGGCGCGGCGCCCAGGGGTCGTTCGACGACGCGCTGGCGGCGGTGGAGGAGATCTACCTCAACGAGCTGATGCGCAGCGAGGACGCGACCGAGGGGCTGGAGGCGTTCCTGGAGAAGCGGCCGCCCCGCTGGCGTCACCGCTGAGCCGACGCTTCAGGACTTCGCCCCCTCTGGCGGGTGCCGCTTGACGATCTCGACGCTGCACGGCGCATGCGTCACCAGGGCGTGGCTGACGCTCCCCAGCACGAACCGCTCCAGCGCGTTGGCCCCGTGCGACCCGGCGACGACCAGATCGGCGTTGAATTCCTTGATCGCCTCGAGCAGCCCCCGGTGCACCGACCCGTCGCGCATCTGGGTGTCCACGCGCAGCTCGGGGTGCGACGCGAACTTGCCCGCGGCCCGATGGAGCGCCTGCTGCATCGCCTCGCGCTGCGACTCCCGAATCTTCTCCAGGACCGGCCCGTACAGCTCCGCCCCGATCTCCGCCGGCATCGGGGTGGTGGCCTCGAGGACGGTCACCAGCCGCACCTGCGTCGACGGCGGCCACGGCCGTCGCACCACCTCATCGACCGCTTCGTCGGCCGACCGCGACCCGTCATAAGCGATGAGAATCTTCATCGGGACCTCCTCCGCCCCATACCATACGCCCGTCCGACCCCCGTCTGCGCTAGAATCGCCGCCCGGAGAGGTACCGAAGTGGTCGCAACGGGCTCGCCTCGAAAGCGAGTTAGGGAGAAATCCCTACGTGGGTTCGAATCCCACCCTCTCCGCCACCCCCCCATCAAGCGAATCGCACATCCTGGGTCTCGAACAGGCTGTGGCGATGGGCGTACGCCCGCCTCGCCTGATTTGGAGCGTCCGACGGCAGAGCGGAACGATCGCGAAAGTTAGTACACAGTCGGGTAGCATGATGGGATGAGGAGGCAGTTGATGTTGAATAAAGCTCGATCTATGGCGGCACCTGAACGCAGCCACGATCTCAGGAATTGGGTCCCCGAGGAAGTGCGGTCGCCGGCAAACCCTCAAACGGCCATTCCGGCCATCGCGAAAGATGCGCGCCTGATGAGCCTGATCGCACATGCCGTGCGTTCGATCCCCACTACCCATCAACTATTCCTGCAAGACGCACGGTCCCTCGGAGATCTGGCCCCCGGTTCAGTTCACCTCGTACTGACGTCACCGCCATACTGGACCCTCAAGGAATATCGCCAATCCGACGGGCAGCTCGGGCACATTTCGGACTACGAGAGCTTTCTGACAGAGCTCGATCGGGTCTGGACACATTGCTTCAACGCGCTGACGCCTGGCGGGCGCCTGATCTGCGTCGTCGGCGATGTCTGCCTATCCAGGCGCAAGAATGATGGTCGACACACGGTGGTGCCGCTCCACGCGTCCATTCAGGAGCACTGCCGGCGCATCGGGTTCGACAACCTCGCGCCCATCATCTGGCACAAGATTGCGAACGCGGCCTACGAAGCCGACAGCGGCGGCGCGGGTTTTCTTGGGAAGCCCTATGAGCCGAATGCCGTGATTAAGAACGACATCGAGTACATTCTCATGGAGAGAAAGCCGGGTGGATATCGGAAGCCGTCGGTTGCCGAACGAGTCTTGAGCGTCATTTCCACGGAAAACTATCAGCGCTGGTTTCAGCAGATCTGGACCGGCTTGACGGGCGCCTCCACGCGACAGCACCCGGCACCTTATCCCACTGAACTGGCCGAGCGCCTGATTCGGATGTTTAGCTTCGTCGGCGACACTGTCCTTGATCCATTCATGGGAACCGGCACCACGAGCGCCGCAGCAGCGCGCTGTGGTCGCCATAGCATCGGATGTGAAGTCGATTCTCACTATTTCGATATGGCCGAGCGGCGCATCCGAGACGAGACGACCGGGCTCTTTTCGGCCGTCGAGATCCAGGTACACAAGGATTAGGCGAGAGCGATGGCAACCGGCCGCGACGATCTCAAGCAGGCGGTCCAAGATGCCGTCCGCCACTTTTGGCGCACTCGAGCGCGGCAAGCGAAAGCTCAGGGAGCGAAGTCGGGAGACCGGGATCGCGGAGCCCGAAGTGCGGTCACTGGCGGCGCCCACCTAGATGGCTTCGCGGAACTGATTCGAAAGCTCGTCGTGGAATCGGGCGTCAACGATACCGCCGTTCATCGGCGCAGCCGGGTTGAGTTACCGGGTTACTACCGGGCCGAGAAGAAGTGGGACCTTGTGGTCGTCGTCGAAGGCCGTCTCTTCGCCACGGTCGAATTCAAGGCACACGTGGGTCCATCGTTCGGAAACAACTACAACAACCGAACGGAAGAGGCGCTCGGGAACGCTACGGACTACTGGGCGGCCTACCGTGAAGGCGCATTCCGAGGATCGCCCAAGCCCTGGCTCGGCTACCTGATGCTCTTGGAGGATGCGAATGGCTCTACGCGTCCGGTGTCTGTTGCGGAGCCCCATTTCCCTGTCCTCGCGGAGTTTCGCGACGCTTCGTACGCAAAGCGATACGAGATCCTTCTCACAAAGATGGTGCGAGAGCGGCTGTATGACGCGGCGAGCCTCATCCTGTCGCCCAACAATGCAAGACGAAACGGGGCGTTCTCAGAACCGTGCGCGGAATTGACCTTCGTGAATTTCACCGAGAGTCTCGTCGCACGTGCGATCGCGTATTCGCGAACGCAGGCGTGATTCAGAGTCGCGTCGGACGCTGAGTTGGATGCCTGCCAAAGGCTGCCCCAGATCCTTCACCAGCAGGCGGTGCCGTCAGTCGTGGTAGCCCCCTCGCGCCACCAGGGCACTGGTGATACCCTCCGCCATCTGACTTGGACCTCGCGAAAGGACACCCCCATGAAAAATAAATCCCCGCACTTCCGCCTGTCGCTGCTGATGGCCGTCGTGGCGCTTTTCGTCGCCCTCACTCCCGTCCACGCCGCGGACGCCAAGAAGCCGAACATCGTCATCCTCTGGGGGGATGACATCGGGTACTGGAACATCAGCGCCTACAACCAGGGGATGATGGGGTACAAGACGCCCAACATCGACAGCATCGCCAAGCAGGGCGCATTGTTCACCGACTGGTATGGGCAGCAGAGCTGCACGGCGGGGCGCGCGTCGTTCATCACGGGGCAGAGCGGGTTCCGCACCGGGCTGCTGAAGGTCGGGCTGCCGGGGGCCAAGGAGGGCTTGCAGGCGCGCGACGTGACGCTGGCGCAGTTGCTCAAGGCGCAGGGGTACATGACGGCGCAGTTCGGCAAGAACCATCTGGGCGACGCCGACGCGACGTTGCCGACCATGCACGGGTTCGACGAGTTCATGGGCTCGCTCTACCACCTCAACGCGGAGCAGGAGCCGGAGAACCCGGACTACTTCAAAGACCCGGCGATGAAGAAGAAATACGGCACGCGCGGTGTCATCCACACCTGGGCGAACCCGGACGGCACGCAGAAGATCGAGCTCACCGGCCCGCTCACCACCAAGCGAATGGAGACGATCGACGAAGAGGTCACCAAGGCGTCGCTCGATTACCTGGCGAAGGCCAAGGCATCCGGCAAGCCGTTCTTCCTCTGGTGGAACTCGACCCGGATGCACATCTTCACGCACCTCAAGCCGGAGAGCGTGGGCAAGACCGGCCTGGGCGTCGAGGCCGACGGCATGGTCGAGCACGACGCCATGGTCGGGCAGCTCCTCGCCAAGCTCAAGGAGCTCGGCCTCGAGGAGAACACCATCGTCATGTACTCCACCGACAACGGCGCGGAGTCGTTCTCCTGGCCCGACGGCGGCACGACGCCGTTCCGCGGCGAGAAGAACGAGAACTGGGAAGGCGGCTACCGCGTGCCCTGCGCGATCCGCTGGCCCGGCGTCATCAAGCCCGGCAGCATCATCAACGACGTCTTCTCCCACGAAGACATGGTGCCGACGCTCATGGCCGCCGCGGGCGTGCCCGACGTGAAGGAGCAGCTCCTGAAGGGGATGCAGGTCGGCGGCAAGACCTTCAAGGTGCACCTGGACGGCTACAACGTCACCGACGCTTTCGCCGGCAAGGGGCCCGACCCGCGCCACGAGTTCTTTTACTGGAACGACGACGGCTCGCTGGTGGGGCTGCGCTACGACAACTGGAAGATCGTCTTCCAGGAGCAGCGCGCCGAAGGGTTCGACGTCTGGCAGGAGCCGTTCGTGCCGCTGCGCGTGCCCAAGATCTTCAACCTGCGCAGCGATCCGTTCGAGAAAGCCGACCACATCGGCATGGACTACGCCCACTGGCGGATCGACCGGGTCTTCCTGCTCGTGCCGGCGCAGGAATACGTCGCGCAGTACATCGCCACCTTCAAGGAATTCCCGCCCAGCCAGAAGGTCGGCAGCTTCTCGCTCGACCAGGTGCTGGAGAAGCTCTCGGCGGCGGCCACCAGCGGGAAGTAACTAAAAGGAGGAGCAGATGAAGAAGCTCGTAATTGGAATGGGGATCTTGATGCTGGCGCTTGGGGCTGCGACCTTGGCGCGGACCGGTCAGCAGGCCGCCGATAAGCTGCCGAAGTGCTCCGGCCAGTTGTGCAGGAGCGTCGGCTGCTCAGCGGATGTCTTGTGCGCCAAAGGCGCCGCCGTCGTGACCTGTGCCGAGGTTTGCGGGGGTCACTGAACCGCGGCCCTGCACGAGGATCTCTTCCGCCAGCGCGCGCTGGTATTCCTCCTCGGTCAGGGCGTCCACGGAGCGCAGCTTCGCGAGCAGCGCATCCACGAGCTGCCGCAGGCCCGGCCCGGGCGTGCCGTGGGCGAAGGAGCTCTGGTACTTCACCGGCCCGGGGATGAGCGACACCAGGAACGCCATCTGGGCCGGCGTCAGCTCGTTCGGCTCCTTGCCGAAGTAGGTGCGGGCGCCGGGCCGAAGGCCGTACAGACCCGGGCCCCACTCGATGATGTTCAGGTAGATCTCGAGGATGCGCTCCTTGCCGAGCGCCGACTCGAGAAGCAGCGTGAGCGACAGCTCCTGGAGCTTTCGCCCGAGACGCTTCTCGTGCGACAGGAACAGGTTCTTGGCGAGTTGCTGCGTGATCGTCGACGCGCCGCGCGCGGCGCCGCCGCGAGCCCAGTCGGTGAGGATCGCCGCGGGAACCTCCCTGAGGTCGATGCCGGGATGGCCGTAGAAGCCGGCATCCTCGCCCAGCAGGAGCGTGCGCAGGAAAAGCGGCGGCACGTCGGCGAGTGCTATGAAGTCGGGGGACGCGGGCGAGACGTCGATCGTCCGGGTGGCGCCTGAGCCCGGACTGACTTCCTGCAGGCTGATCTCATGAACGAAGCCTCCTCGCAGCTTCTCGATGGCGGACGGCAGGCGCTGCGGCGGCGTGAAGTCGAGCTTCTGCGTCACCACGAAGGACGCCGGGTCCGAGATCCGGCCGCGCGCGGTGGCGGCGAGGGTGGCGCTGCCCAGGTCGACTGCGGGCTCGGCGGCCGCCGTGGGGCCGGCCGCGGCCGCTGCACCGGGCTGCAGCGGCGAATCGAGGCCCGAGTTGCGCAGCAGGCGCGCGAAGTCCATCCGCTCGAGGTCGAGCGACAGATCGATGCTCGGATCGGTGTAGAGATCGCGCAGGTTGAGCGAGCCGGAGAGCGCGGCCCCGTAGATCGTGGCGCTCCAGCGGGGCACCTCCAGGACGCCTTCCGACCGTGTCCAGAAGCCGGCGGCCTGCAAGGCCAACGCCGTGGGCGCGCCCAGCGCCTGCTGCTCCGATCCGTCGCCCGCGAGGGCCGGCAGACGGGCGGAGCGCGCGGCCAGATCCAGGTCGAAGCGGGCGACCCCGGCCGACATCTTCAGCGTCAGCGTGCCGCGAATCGTTCCGCCGTCGAGCAGCGGCCGGCCGAACCGTCGCACGTCGAGGAGGCGGCCTATTGGCAGGTCCTTGGCTTCGGCCGCCCACGTGCTTCCATCAGGGCCGGCGGTCCGGCTCCAGAGCAGCCCGGCCTGAGGTTGCCCGAGCGTGACCCTCAAGTCATCACGCGCCGCGCCGACGACATCCCAGGTCGTCGACTCCGCCGCGACCGTCAGCCCGGCCGGCCCGCGGAGAACAGCGTGCTTCACGATGAGGCGGATCCGCCCCGGCCACCAGGCCTCGATGCTGTCGGCATTCACCCGCCAGCCCGGCATCTTCGCCTTCTCGATCCTCTCGACGGCGGCGCCGGTCAGCCGAAGCGGCGGCCAGAGACCAACGCGCACTCCGTCGAGTTGCGCCACGAAGCCGCGCTGCGCGGCTTCGGCCTCGATCCGCGCGCGGATGGCGCGCTCGAGCGGCGGCCGGGCCGCGAGCGCTCCTAGCACCAGCGCTGCGACCGCCGCCCCGGCGATGAGGAGCCGGCGTCGTTGTCGGGGACGACGAGTGTGAGAGCGACGAGGATGGGTGCTGCGGGTATGGGGGCGGCGAACCTTGCGCACGGCCCAAGGATGTCATAGCTCGGCACCGGCGGCGGCCCGCTCCTGTAAGATCCCCTCCTCGCGCGCCCACGCGCGATGGAGAGAGCCGCATGCACTGGATCACCGACCCGCAGATCTGGATCGCCTTCCTGACGCTCGCCGGTCTCGAGATCGTCCTCGGGATCGACAACATCGTCTTCATCTCGATCCTGGTGGGGAAACTGCCGAGCGAGCGCCAGCCGGGGGCTTATCGTGTCGGCCTGGCGCTGGCGATGATCATGCGCATCCTGCTGCTGCTGTCGCTGTCGTGGGTGATGGGGCTTACCAAGCCGCTGTTCGCGGTGCCGCTCCTCGGCAATGAGATCGCCGGCCGCGACCTGGTGCTGATCATCGGCGGCCTGTTCCTGGTCGCCAAAAGCACCCACGAGATCCACGACAAGCTCGAGGGGCACGAGGGGAGCCGATCGGCGCGCGTGGCGGCATCTTACGGGGCGGTGATGGCGCAAATCATAGTGCTCGACATCGTGTTCTCGCTCGACTCGGTGATCACCGCCGTCGGCATGGTCCGTCAGGTTGGTGTCATGATCGCCGCGGTCATCGCGGCGGTGCTGGTGATGATGCTCTTCGCCCGGGCGATCGGCGCCTTCGTCGGCCGCCATCCGACCATGAAGATGCTGGCGCTGGCGTTTCTCGTCGCCATCGGGGTCATGCTGATCGCCGATGGCTTCGGGCACCACGTGCCCAAGGGATACATCTACTTCGCGATGGCGTTCTCGCTCTTCGTCGAAATGCTGAACATCAGGGCGGGGCACCGGGAGCGGCCGGTGCACTTGAGGACGCCGTACGCAGAATCACCGCCGGAGCGCTGAGGGTCGCGCAGCCGTCGGCTCGAACAGATTAGACTTCGCCGGACCCATACAGAATGGAGGACCCATGCGCCCCTTCGCCTTGTTCCTCGGATGCCTTCTCGCCACGGCCGCCGCTCTCCAGCCCGGCCTCGCGCAACCGGCCGCCGCACCACCGGCCACCCAGTCGCCCGCCGCCCAGCCGCCGCCGGCCGCCCAACCGCAGCACCCAGGCCCCGGCGGCTACGAGATGACGACCTACTACGTGGGGCTCTTGTACCGTGGCCCGTCGTGGTCGCCTGAAGATACGCCCGAACGGCAGAGGATCCAGGAAGCGCATTTGGCGAACATCCAACGCCTGGCGCAGGAGGGGAAGCTCCTTCTGGCCGGGCCGTTCAGCGACGACGGCGATATGCGTGGCATGTTCGTGTTCCAGGTCGCCTCGATGGAGGAGGCGAAGGCGCTGTGCGACACCGACCCGGCCGTCAAGGCGGGGCGGCTGCGCGTCGAGCTGCACCCCTGGTACTCCGCGAAGGGAATCAACGTTTCCAAGCCCGTCCCGCACCCCTGAAGCCGCGATCGTCCCCGGGAGCGCGCACCTGAATCTCTTTTCGGTCGCTCCCCACGATCGGGCCGAAGTTGCTACAATCCCGGCGTGAACCCGCGACAGCTCCTGCTTACGCTCCTTTGCGCGACCCTGCCCGCGGCCGTATCGGTCGGCGCCGTTGCACGCGGCGCTGCCGCGCCCGCGACGCTCGGCGATATCCGCTTCCCGAACTCGGGCGCGGCAGCCGCGCAGCCGGCCTTCGTCCGCGGCGTGCTCCTGCTGCACAGCTTCGAGTTCGACGACGCGGCAGAGGCGTTCCGCGAGGCGCAGCATGTCGACCCCGGCTTCGCGCTGGCGTACTGGGGCGAGGCGATGACCTACAACCACCCGCTGTGGCGCGAGCAGGACCGCGACAAGGCCCTCGCGGCGCTGCGCCGCCTCGCCGCGACGCCCGAGGCCCGCCGCGCCAAGGCACCCACCGAGCGCGAGCGCGGCTACCTCGCGGCCGTCGACCTGCTCTACGGCGATGACCCCGGCGGCGGCCCCGGCTCCGCCAACGCAGACAAGGTGGCGCGCGACGCCCGGTACAGCGCGGCGATGGGCGCGCTGTCGGCGCGCTTCCCCGACGACCTCGAGGCGCGCGCCTTCTACGCGCTGTCGATCCTCGGCACGGCGGAGGGGAACCGGGATTTCGCGATCTATATGCGGGCCGCCGCCATCGCCGAGGAGGTTTTCGCCGCGAATCCGCGCCATCCGGGGGCGGCGCACTACCTCATCCATTCCTACGACGACCCGGTGCATGCGCCGCTCGGGCTGCGCGCCGCCCGCGTCTACGCGCAGATCGCCCCGGCGGCGTCGCACGCGCAGCACATGATCTCGCACATCTACGTCGCGCTCGGGGAATGGGACCAGGCGGCCGCCGCCAACGTCAAGGCGGTCGACATCGCCGCAGCGCGGCGCGCCAGCAAGGGGCTGGGTGTTGACGCGCTGAACTACCACGCGCTGCACTGGCTCGTGTATTCCTATCTTCAAGCCGGGCGCTTCGACGACGCGCGCGCCCGGCTCGACGCCATGACCGCCGCCGCGAAGGAGAGCGGGTCGCCGCGCGCCCTATGGCACCACGCCGCGATGCGCGCCGCCTGGATCGTCGAGACCGGCGGCCTGCCGGCGCCGCCCGAGATCCGTCCCGACGCGACCCAGGTCGCCAGCGCTGCCGCCGACCTGTTCGCGACCGGATACGCGGCGTACCTGGCGGGCCACCTCGACGAGGCCGACGCGGCGGCGACACGCATCGGGCAGCGGCGCGACACCGCCGCGGCGGCCGGCCACGTCTGCTCCCAGGGCAGCGGCACCTACGTCGATACTTCGAAGAACGATCTCGTGGTCGCCGAGGTGATGCAGAAGAGCCTGCGCGCCCTGGTCGCGCAGGGACGCGGCGACACGACCACTGCCCTGGCGCTGCTGGATGAGGCGACTGCGGCGGAAGATGCGATGGCGCTCGACTACGGTCCCCCGGCGATCGTCAAGCCGTCGCACGAGGTCTACGGCGAGGTCCTGCTGAAGCTCGGCCGCCCAGCCGACGCGCGAGAGCAGTTCGAGAAGGCGCTGGTGCGCGCGCCGCGCCGCACCCTGTCGCTCACCGGCGTGGCGCGCGCCGCGAAGGCCACCGGCGACACCGCGACGCTGGCGTCCACCTGCACCACGATCGCCGGCATCTACTCCGCCGCCGACGCCGCGGCGCCGCGCCCCGCTGTCTGTACTGTCGAGGCCGCGGCGCGCTGAACTGCTTGACAGCCGCGCTCCGCGGCCCCCACAATCAGCCCAACGCCCTCGCTGCAGCAGCACTCGGTGAACGGATGCGTACCAGGCCAGCGCCCTCCATCTTCGGGACCCTCCTCGCAGGGCTGACGATCCTCTGTGTCGCGGGCGCGCGGCCGGCTGCCGCGCAGGTCTTCAGCCTGTCCTTCCAGCAGGTGGAGTATCGCGACCTCGACGGCGACCAGGACCAGTTCCCCGACAGCGGCGAGACCGGTCGTCTCGCGTTCGTCGTCACGAATAACGGGCCCGCGCTCGGGGCGGTGTCGTTCATCCTGGCTACGACCGACCCTGGTGTGGTCTGCATCTCCTCGGCGCTGGTGCAGGTGGACCATCTCAATGCGGGCGAGGCGATCGTCGTCGGGAGCCTGGGCCCCTCCGGGCCGGGCTTCACCCTGCGCGTGAGCGACGCGCTCCAGTCGGTGCTGCCGGGAAGCCCAGCCTTTGTCACGGGCACCCTCTACGCGGTCAGCGCGGACCTGCCCTGGTACAACAGCTGGACTTTCCGCCTGGCGGCCGACATGAACGTTCCGGCCGGCGCGACGCAGACTCTCACCCCGGGCCCCGACGGCGTCCCCGGCACCGCCGACGATGGCATGACGGTTGAAAACTTCGACGTCGATCGCGATGGCGACGGCCTGTTCACCGTCGACGACACCTTCCGGACGCCCGCGGGCGAGCATGGCTTCTACCTGAGAGGTGGCGGGGTCGGCGGGCCCGGCGTCCTGGGCGCGCTGGCGTGCGGCGGCTTCCTGACTCCGGCGGACGGGAACCCGTTCTGCGCCCTCGATCCGGACTACCCGATGGACTGGCACCTGCACTGTCCGCCGGGCTCGGCCGACTGCCCGAATGTCGAGAGCGGTGCCTGCGTCGGTGGCTGCTTCTATGACACGCCGGCGAACGGGCAGAAGGCGTACAGCCTTCCCAATTCGCTGCACATGGGGGCGCACTTCGATCTCAACGACCATGCCGCCGGCGACACGACCCATTTCCGCGCCCTGCAGGCGTTCGTCTCGGGGCCGATCAACCTCGCGCTGTTCGACCACGGGGGCGCGCCCCCCCGTCTCGAGTTGTCGATGCGGCACATCGCCCGGCTCATGGACAACTGGGGGATCGCTCCGATAGGCGCTGCGGTCTGCTTCGACTGCGCCGATGTGCAGGTGCAGATTGACGACGACCCCGACCCGGTCGTGGACGCATGGGGAGCGTGGGACAAGCTGGTCCCCTACGAGAATGTCTACGAGCATCTGGCTGTCGCATGGAGCTGGTCCACCCCGGAGTACTGCGTGTTCACCCCGGACGACGCCGTGGCCGCTCCCCCGCCCGCCCCGTTCGGCGCCATCGCCGAGACCATGTGCCACGACTTCGGCACTTGGTCCAACTGCGGCAGCGTCAATGGCACATCCCCGATCAGCGTCGGCACCTGCGGCTATTCGGGCGACCGCGACCCCAGCGGGCATGGGATCTGGGCCACGACCAGGTTCCATCTCGAGGGGTATCTGGGGCAGCGCGTGCGCATCCGCTGGATCGGGGAGTCGTGGAACTTCGGCGGCGACACCTCGTCGTATTACGAGCTCGGTGTCGGCTGGGCCGGGACACAGATCGACGACGGCTGGTGGCTCGACGACATCACGCTTTCCGGCACCGCGACCAGCCAGCTCACTCCGTCGGCCGACCAGGCGCCGCCGCCGGTCGCGCCGATCTGCCCCGCCGACGCCTGCGACCAGTCGGTCGGCTTCCTCGGAGCCGATGTGCAGGCCGTCGTGACCGACTCCGCCGGCGCGCCCTTCGACAGCTCCTTCAACGTTCCGGACGCGGGCCAGGAGATCCGCGTCGACGCGTCCGCCTCGACCCTCCCGGGCGGCTGCGCGGGAGGGTTCCCCGAATTCCGGTTCTTCCGGGACAATCTCCTGTTCCGCGACTGGGACGCCCAGCCGTGGGTGGCCGACTTCCCCGAGTTCCTCCGAGTGTACAGCACGAGCATGCGGTGCAGCGCGGACCATGCCTGCACCACACCGGGCCAGTCGACGCAGGGGATGCCGGTGCGCACGACCGACGGCGGCGACACCTCCATCGGTCTCCCTCCCGATGGCATGAATTTCGGCGTCCGCTACTCCAGGCCTTCTGGTTCGCCGCAGACGACGCTCAAGCTGTGGACCTCTTCGGGCCTCGACGCGATGGATCTGTATCGCGGCCGGATCGGGCCGGGCACGGGCTCCGGATCGCTCGCCCCCGGCCCCGCTTGGATCCCGGGCCGCGGTGGGCCACCGCCGTCGGCGCCCGCGTGCCTCCGTCCCAACCTCGTTTGGACGGGGATCTCGCCCGCCGGCGCTTTCATTTCGCTGAGCCTGAGCGCGCTGGATGACCCCGACCCGCCCCCCGGGTTCGTGAATTACTACCTGCTAACCCACGATGCACCGGACGGGACCAGCCGGAACGCGATGGGGTGCGCCAATCCCGCCGTCTGCCTCGGCGGGACCGCCGAAGGCGCGTTCTGCCACTCCGACGCCGGCTGCCCCGGCGGCGGCAAGTGCCTCAACACGACGCTCTCGGCGTCGATGCCGACCGCGCCGTTCGAGTGCCCGCCCGACGGCGACCCGCGCAAGGTGTTGCGCCAGGTCGAAGCCGCGGCTCTCTGCCAGTAGCCCCGGAGATATTCGTTGACCTCGCCGCCCGGCCGCGGTATTACGAACCTCACAGAGAGGAGTGCATGCGCGTAGGCCGGTATCTCCTTCTTGCCGTCGCGTCGACGATCTGCCTCGGCGCTTTCGTCGGCGTGGATGCCGCGCCGCGCGAGCTGGGGTTCGAAGACCGCGTCCGGGCCCAGGAAGCGCTGGAGCGCGTCTACTACTCGCATCAAGTCGGTGCCACGACGCCGTTCGAGGACGCCGTCCCGAAGGCGCTGCTCGAGCGAAAGGTCCGCACCTACCTCAAGGAAACGGCGGCGCTCGAAGAGTTCTGGAAGACATCCGTTTCGGACGAGATGCTCCAGAAGGAGCTGCAGCGGATGGCCGGGCAGACCCGGATGCCGGACCGGCTCCAGGAGCTGTACGCGGCACTCGGTGGCAACCCGTTCCTCATCCGGGAGTGTCTCGCCCGGCCGATGCTCGTCGATCGGCTGGCGCGGAACTTCTTCGCCTTCGATCAGACCCTCCACCGTGAAAGCCGCGACGCGGCCGAGAGACTGCGCCGCGATCTGATCGCCGGCTCCAGGGAATCTTCACCGACTCAGCCCGGCGCGCAAGTCGTCGAAGTGGTGCGCGAAACTCCGGCGCCGTCGAACAAGGGATCAAGTCCCGGCCTCCGCGTCCAACCGGAACCCTTGCGGCTCGCGTCCGGCGAATTCGACTCCTGGGTGGACCGGCTGCCCGCGTCCCCCGGAAAGGTGGGACCCGTCGAGGAGGATCGCGGTCAGTTCATCATCCGCAGGGTCCTGGAACGGGACTCGGACCACGCACGCGTCGCGACTTATGCGGTCCGAAAGCGGGCCTGGGAAGATTGGTGGTCGGCGGTCTCGCCGGGCCTGGAGGAGCGGATACCGGCGGCGGCCGTCAGCCATGCTGAGTCGCTGCCGCTGCCCCGCCCTGCCTCGTCTCCCACTTGCCTTCCGGATCAGACCTGGGACAACGGCTCCCTCGACGGGTACTTCACCGGACGCAGCTGGCACACTGCTGTCTGGACCGGTAGTCTCATGCTGATTTTTGGCGGGAATTTTATGGATGGATCGGCCGCGGGGCGAACCGCTCTGCGCTACGACCCCGCGACGGACACCTGGTCGCCCGCCTCGATTGTCAATGCTCCGACCTCGCGCGCGGCCCACACCGCGGTCTGGACCGGCAGCGTCATGGTGATCTGGGGAGGATACGAGGGCCCCGAGGTCGCGACCGGCGGACGCTACGACCCGGTATCCGACACCTGGTCTTCAACGTCGATGACTGACGCCCCTGAAGGGCGACAGGTTCACACGGCGGTCTGGACCGGGAGCCGAATGATCGTCTGGGGGGGATGGAACGGTTCAATCGTTCTCGATTCCGGTGCTTCGTACGATCCGGTCAACGACGTCTGGTCGCCGATCTCATCGACGAATGCGCCCTCGGCGCGTGAATTTCATGCCGCCGTCTGGACCGGGACGCGCATGGTGATCTGGGGTGGAGATTCCGATGAGTATCCTCCGTATTTCGACACGGGTGGTCGGTACGATCCCTCGACCGACAGCTGGGCCGCGACGAGCACGTTTAACGCCCCGGAGCCCCGGTCCTTTCACATCGGGGTGTGGACCGGCCACCAGATGCTGATCTGGGGGGGATACGGTAACGTGGACTTCCTCAACTCCGGAGCCCGGTACGATCCTGAAGCGGACACCTGGCAACCCATGACGCCCGCGAATGCGCCTTCACGCCGGTCGCGCGCCCAAGCCGTCTGGGCTGGCGCTTCGATGATCGTGATGGGGGGCTTCAACGACATCGAGCTGCCGGTTACCGGAGGCCGATACGATCCGGTGAGCGACAGCTGGAGCCCGACCTCCATCGTGAATGCCCCGACAGGCCGCTACATGCATTCGATGATCTGGACAGGAACCCAGATGATCCTCTGGGGCGGTGACGTCAATAGCGATTCGTTCGGCGAGGGACTGCGGACGGGTGGGCGGTACGACCCCAATAACGACAGCTGGACGCCGATCGCGCTCCCCTATCGGCCCGACTCGGTAGGTGGGCACACGGCGGTCTGGACCGGAAACGAAATGATCGACTGGGGTGATCGCGGATTCCTGTTTCCCGGCGCCGCGGGCGCGCGCTACAACCCAATCGTTGATGCCTGGACCAGCACATCGACTGTAAATGCCCCTTCCAATCGAACGGAGCAGACTGCGGTCTGGAGCGGCAATCAGATGCTGATTTGGGGAGGCAGGGCGGAGCAAGCGCCTTACGTGCTCGGCGACGGAGCAAGATATGACCCGATTGCCGACACCTGGGCGAGTATCTCGACCACGGGCGCTCCCGCGCCCCGGACGGGGCACGGTGCCGCTTGGACGGGGATGCGAATGGTCGTCTGGGGCGGTCTAAGTACGAGCGGATTCCTAAACTCGGGTAGCCGGTACGATCCGGTCACCGATACCTGGTCGTTGACGACTCCGACCAATGCGCCCGCGCCGCGTTGGGCAGCTTCCATGACTTGGACCGGTACTCGCGTCCTCGTCTGGGGCGGTTACAATGGAACGACCTATCTCAACTCGGGCAGCAGTTATGATCCCGTGGCCAACACGTGGGCGCCGATTTCGACGATCAATGCGCCGTCACCTCGGTCGAATGCCTACTCAGTCTGGACCGGCGCCAAGATGCTCGTCTGGGGCGGACTGGGCTCCACAATGGTCGCGTTATCGGCAGGCGGCGCCTACGATCCATCGTCGGGCGTCTGGACAACCATCTCTTCCGTCAATGCCCCCCAGCAAGGTACCGGTGTCACCGTGGTCTGGACCGGAACGAAGATGATCCTGTGGGGCGGAGCGACCGGGGGAGGAGTTTCCGCCGGCGGCATCTACGACCCGTGGGGCGACGCGTGGCAGACGATTTCCACGATCAACGTCCCCTCCCCTCGTTACCACCATGTCGCCGTCTGGACCGGAAGGTTCATGATCATCTGGGGTGGTGACCTTATTAATTCTAGTGCGCTGCCCACGGGCGGTCGCTTCGCCTACGGCCTGCTGTCCGATTTCGATCAAGATGGCTTCACCGTATGCGACGGCGATTGCGATGACGGGCGGGCCATGGTTCACCCCGGCGCCGCCGAATCCTGCAACGGGCTCGACGATGACTGCGACGGCACGGTCGACAATGGCGGCAACACGCTGTGCGCCGACGCCGACGCCTGCACCACGGACCTGTGCGGCGGATTCGCCGCCTGCCTGCATCCCCTCCGCGATGGCGACGGCGATGGCTTTGCCGATCTCCAGTGCGGCGGGACTGATTGCGCTGATGCGGACCCCCTCGTTCATCCCGGTGCGCCCGAGCAGTGCAACGGTCTTGACGACAACTGCGACAGCGTCGTGGACGATGGCGGCGCCGCCTTGTGCAACGATCAGAATGTCTGCACGCTCGATGCCTGCGGCGGCGTCACCGGCTGTCACCATGCGCCGCACGATGCGGACGCCGACGGCCGGCCGGACGCATCCTGTGGCGGGAGCGACTGTGACGACTCGAATCCGCAGGTCTGGTCGCCGCCGCCCGAGGCCACGGGCCTGGCGATCGGGGGCGCGGTTCCGACCGGCCTCTCCTGGGACGACCAGGGGCCGCAGGTCGGCACCGAAACGATCTACGCCCTCGTCACCGGCGTCATCAGCGCATCGGGCAGCTCGGGCTTTGCCTCCGCGAGCTGTCTCCTGTTCGACGCGCCCACGACGTTCAACGACGGCCGCCCCGACCCGCCGGTCGGGTCGGCGTTCTGGTACCTGGTCCGAGGGTTGAACACGTGCGGCTCGGGCACCTACGGGACGAGCCAGCGGGACGCCGAGATCAACACCTGCTTCTAGAAGGCCGCCGGGGGGAGGTATCCCGACTGCCCGTCGCGCCGATAATCCCCTGCCTCCCTCCGCAACCTAGGGACCCTACAATATCCGCACCCCCTCATTCGTCTACACCCGTGAATGAAAAGCGCGGCGAGCCTGGAGCGGATCTCCGAAGCGGTCAAGCGGGAGCACGCCCGGCTGCGCAACTTCATCCGCCGGCGGGTGCCCGACCCGCGCGACGCCGAGGACATCCTTCAGGACGTCTTCTACACGCTGGTGGAAGCGAATCGCCAGCTATCGTGAAGCATCTGTGGAACCGACTGCTGCCGCCGCTCTTCGGCTGGCCCCAGGTCACCTTCTGGCAGGCGCTCGGCCTTCTGGTGCTGTGTCGGATCCTCTTCGGGGGATGTGCATTCCGCGGCTCCGCCGGCTCCAATGCCCGCCGCCGCATGCAGGAGCGGTTCGAGAGAATGACGCCGGAGGAGCGGGAACGATTCCGGCAAAGCTGGCGCGGACGCTGGGGCTTCGTCCCAGGCACCAGCGAGAGCGCCGGGCCGGGAGTCGGATCAGCGACCTAGGTCGCGTGGCGGGAACCAGTGCCGCGTTCGATTGCACACGGCGCAGACGGAAAGCATCACCGGGACCTCGACCAGGACGCCCACGACCGTTGCCAGTGCCGCTCCCGAGCCTGGCCCGAACAGGGTGATGGCGACGGCCACGGCCAGCTCGAAAAAGTTGCTCGCGCCAATCAGGGCGCCGGGGGCCGCGATGTTGTGGGGAACCCGGAAGAGTCGCATCAGGCCATAGGCGAGGCCGGAGTTGAAGTAGACCTGGATCAGGATCGGAACCGCGATCAGCAGCACGTGGAAGAACCGGCCTGTGAGGTTGTCGGCCTGGAAGGCGAAAATCAGGACGAGAGTCGCGAGCAGGGCCAGTGTCGTTACGGGGTGGAAGAACGGCAGGTAAGTACTCTCGAACCAGACCCGGCCCTTGACGCGCAGGAGCAGCCACCTGCTCAGGCTCCCCAGGACCAGCGGGATCACGATGAAGACGACGACGCTCCACAGGAGGACCGTGAAAGGCACCGTGAGGTGACTTGCGCCCGCGACGAGGAATCCAACGATCGGCGCGAACAGCACGAGCATGATCAGATCGTTCAGGGACACCTGAACGAGGGTGTACGCCGGATCGCCGTCCGTGAGGTAGGACCAGACGAACACCATGGCGGTACAGGGGGCGGCCGCGAGAATGATCGTCCCGGCAACATACTGGTCGGCCAGCTCCGGACCGATGAGCGGCAGGAACAGGTGCTTGAAGAAGACCCATCCCAGAAACGCCATCGAGAACGGCTTGACGACCCAGTTGACGAAGAGCGTGATGAGCACACCGCCGGGACGCTTGCGGACCCCGATCAGGCTCGTGAAATCGATCTTCAGCATCATCGGGTAAATCATCAGCCAGATCAGCACGGCGATCGGAACGTTGATCTGGCTCCCCTCGCCGAATTCGAGAGTCCGGAGGACACCGACGGCTGCGGGGGCGAGCTTGCCGATCGCGATACCGACGGCCATGCACGCCCCGACCCAGAGGGTCAGGTACCGCTCGAACAGGTTCAGGCGCTTCGGCGCCGCCGGCGCGGTCATGGTCCAGGTCTCGGCCATGCGTTCAGCTTCTCCGATTTCCGCTTCCGGACCCTCAGATCACCGCGGACAGCAGGCCGATGCCATTGTGGGAACCATTTTCTCGACGTCCTCCAGGACCGTGTAGATCTCCCATCGATTGCCGTCAGGGTCGCTCAGCCAGAATTTGTCCTGCAGCGCGTAGCAGCACTCCGAGCGCTTCTCGGCTTCAGCGGTGATCCCTCGCGCGCTCAGATCGGCTCTCCACCGCTCGACTTCGTC